>CAVFQN010000143.1:0-6818 GCA_963624615.1 Treponemataceae bacterium
CATCTATCCGCATTAAATGTTACCATTTAACTCTAGCGATTTACCCGCAGTATTGTTCGGAAAACACAACTGCTGCTTAATCTTGCTCCAAATGAGGTTTACAAGCCGCAAATGTTACCATTTACGCGGTGGTCTCTTACACCACCTTTTCACCCTTACCCATTTCTGGGCGGTACAATTTCTGTTGCACTATCTGTCACTTTCTGGGCTATGTACAAAAATACAGCTACCAGCCTGTGCCCGGTTATTATCCGGCATTTTTTCCGAAGGAGCCCGGACTTTCTCTCATCCTTGCCATCTATCATCAGAAAACAAGAAAGCGGTTATATCCCATCTGTAAAATTACTAAAAAAATGGTGCAGATAAAAACCTGCACCCTAAAACTGAACCTATTCTTTAGTCTTCGTCAGGTTCTTCTTCGTCATCATCAGAATCTTCTTCATCTTCATCATCTTCAGATAAATCATCTGAATCTTCATCATAAAGATTTTCGTCGTCTTCTGTTTCGTCGCCTAAATCTTCATCTTCCAAATCTTCATCATCAAGATCTGCAAGGCTACCAGCTGCACCAATGTCAAAGTAATCTTCTTCCTGGTCTTCTGCAACTTCTTCATAGAACAAAATGCGACTACAATAAGGACAGAATTTAATATTTTCCCCCTCGCGAACTTCATTTGCAAAGTTTGCAGGCAGAATCATATGACAACCTGTACAAACGCCGTTTCTAACAGCAACAACACCTTCAGAATTTCTCTGAATAATTCTTTCAAACTTGAACAAAATTTCCTGGTCAAGATTTGGTGTGATTTTATCTTCTTCAGCTTTTAATTCAGCAAGTTTTGCATCATAACCGGCAATTTCATTGTTAAGGGAATTCTGTCCGTTTTTAAGTTCTTCTTCCTGAAAATGAATCAATTCCTCGGAATTTTTAAGACGTTCATCCAATTCTGCAAGTTCACGTTCTTCTTTCTGAAGGTCTTTTCTAACATCATCTTCCTTTAACTTGGCTTCAGTAATCTGCTTTTCCAAAGCTTCGTATTCACGGTGAGTTGTAGAATTTGCAATTTCCTTTTCCCCTTCCTCACGTGTTTTTATAGCTTCTTCAAGTTCAGTTTTTAACTTAGAAACTTTTTCTGCAATTTCATCGTATTCTGTTTTTTCTTCAATAAACTCTTTCTGAGTTTTTTTTAGCAAATCTTCCTGATTGCTTAATTGTTTAGGAGCTTCAATTTTTTTAGCTTCCAAATCGTATTTCTGTACAAGAATTTCCTGTAATTCTTTAAGATTATCAAAAACTTCTGTTGTTACCATGTAAGGTTCCTCATTTAAAATATTTAAAAATATACAATAATTACTCTTTTTCGTCTACTAAGCCAAAATTCAGCCAGCAGACTAGGTCTCAATATAATCTCTAAGTCCGTTTGCTCGACGAGGATGGCGGAGGCGGCGCAAAGCCTTAGCTTCAATCTGGCGAATACGTTCACGAGTTACATCAAAATAAAGTCCAACTTCTTCCAATGTAAGAGAATATCCGTCTTCCAGACCAAAACGCATTTTCAAAACTTCCTGTTCACGGGGAGGTAAAGTGTTCAAAACTGTACGCAACTGTTCCTGCAACAAAGTAAATGCAGTCTGTGATGCTGGATTTTCAACTTCCTTATCTTCAATAAAGTCTCCGAGAATTGAATCTTCTTCCTCTCCAATTGGAGTTTCCAAAGAGATTGGTTCACGGGCAACATTTTTAACCTGCTTTACACGAGCCAGAGGCCAGCCAAGCTGCTGGGCAATTTCTTCATCAGTTGGTTCCCGACCAAGTTTTTGCATAAGCTGACGACTTTCACGCACAACCTTGTTAATCTGTTCAATCATATGGACTGGAACGCGGATTGTTCTAGCCTGATCAGAAATAGAACGAGTAATTGCCTGACGAATCCACCAGGTTGCATATGTTGAAAATTTAAATCCCTTGCGATATTCAAATTTTTCAACAGCCTTGATAAGACCAATATTTCCTTCCTGAATCAAATCAAAGAAATGAAGCCCACGGTTCGTATATTTTTTTGCAATAGAAACAACAAGTCGAAGGTTAGCATTGATAAGACGATTTTTTGCCTTTTCCATCATCTGGCGGCCATATTCAATGTCTTTTGCCATTTTCTGAATATCATCTACGCTGTTTTCAAATTCATATTCCAATTTGTGCAATTTACGGTCTATTTTCTGAATTTGAGTGTAAATTTCGCGGATTTCATCAGCAGTCATATTCAATTCTTTTTCGAGTTTTACAGCCTGTGATTTGATTGAAATTTTACGACCAAGACTACGCAATTCAGCAGCATTAGAAACCCTGAATTCCTTCATCTTTTTTTCTTGTTTTTGATGATATTCTTCAATTTTGATTGTTGCTTCCCTGTATTTCTGGGTAAATTTATCCAATTCTTCGGTCTGAATATCAACTTTCTGGAGTTCCGGCAAAATTTTTGCCCGCAATTCAACCAGCTGAGGATTATCAAAAATTGCAGATGACTGCTCAGCTTCAAAAAGCTGTTTTTTCAAAGCCATGTACTGCTTCATTTCTGATAGAACAGGCTTGATATTTTCGCCATAAAATGACTTTAAACGGCGTTTATCTGCCATTTCTTCATTAATTTCTTTACGGGTTTTTCCAGGTTCGTGAATATCAATTCTTGTAAAAGCTTTCTGGGCAATTGCAAAAAATTCAGGAATCATAATTCCAGAGTTTTTGATAACATCTTTTATAATGTTATTTCCCTGCTCCATTGTTTTTGAAAGTTCAACTTCCTGTTCTGCAGTAAGAAGATTTTCTTTACCAATTTCTCTAAGATAAAGTCTGATAGGATCATCAACACTGGTATCTTTATCGCTGTTTACAAGTTTATTTTTTGCAGCAGCTTTTTCAGCTTTTTCGATTTCGGATACAGTTTCATCATCCTGAACAACGTCATCATCATCCTGATCAAGCATCAAGCTGTCTTCTTCTTCATCTTCACTAGAATCAGCATCGCCTTCCTGACCAATAATGTCCGTTTCGACAGGTTCTCTATCAATATCTTTTAATAATTTTAAAACAGGCTCCATCAATTCATCTTGATTGACAAAATCCTGTCCCAAATATTGAATTACATCTTCCCATGTAATTATTTTTTTTGTTTTTGCAAACTCAATGAGTTTTTCTACAGCTGGATTAGTAGCCAAAGCTAAAGCAGAATTGCTTGTTTCGTCCATAACAGTATTCACCTACTTTTGTCCTAATACCTGAACCTGTTTATCAAGTTCAAGTTTTTCTGTCAGAAGTTCGTTTAATTGTTTCTGATCATCTGGCGTTACTACGGTATATTCCCTGATTCTTTGTAATAACTTTTCTCTCTGAGTATAAAGCTTATTTCTTTTTACATAATTCACGGTGTCTTCTACAATTGCACCTATTTTTCCGCTTTGATAAACTCCAGAAGAAATTGCTTCCGTTATTAGCTGAATCAGTTTTTCATCATCACACTGACTTAATATATCCCTGATAGTAAAGTTTTGACCATTAAAACATACTTCCAATATTTTAAATAACTTTTTAGCTGCGGGATTTTGAAAATCATCTTCAGAGATTCGGGAACGTAATGTTTTGAATTGGTCCAAATCGGCGGTAACGGCAATCAATCCTCTCAGCTCAGCATCAAGTTTAATTGGCATTCCATCTTGTGTTTGATTATTATCAGACCGGATTTTTGTACGTTCACGGGCTTGATCACGATTTTTAAAATCTTTCTTTACAGCCTCCGGTTTTAGATTGAATGTCTGACACAGTTGTTCCAGACACGACTCTTTTTGTATATCAGACTGAAGTGCGTCCACATAAAGGAAATATTCCAATGCAGCTTTTGTTTTCCCTTCTGGAGTATCCACAGGGTATTTTTCACCTAGTCTAAGTAAAAGATAATCACTATCTAATATAGCATTATTTACCTGTGCCGTCAAGTTATCCCCA
This sequence comes from Treponemataceae bacterium, assembly GCA_963624615.1. Lineage (GTDB taxonomy): Bacteria > Spirochaetota > Spirochaetia > Treponematales > Treponemataceae > Treponema_D. The sequence goes on from CAVFQN010000143.1 coordinate 4,001, forward strand.
CCGTATTTAAGCATAATTTCGGCAGGATCTTTCCCACCCTGCAGGCGGATAATTTTTACAGTCAAATCATGTTCCCGGCAAAGTTTTATAGCCTTCCAGGTGGCCATTTGGCCGGCTTTATCGGAATCAAAAGAAAGGTAAACAGCTCCATCAGCAACAAAACCCTGAATCATTTTTATATGTTCTTCGGTAAGGGCGGTTCCAAGCGTAGCCACAGCGTAATCCAAACCGCACTGGTGGTAAGCAATTACGTCCATATTTCCTTCGCAAAAAATAATTCTTTTTTTATCGCGGATAGAATTTTTGGCAAAATTAAAGCCAAACAAAGTTTCTCGTTTTTTGAACTGTGGCAAATCACTGGAATTCAGATATTTTCGCTGGCTTTCATCGGCAGGAGGAATTACTCGGCCACCAAAGGCAACAACCTGCCCTTTCCGGTTAAAAATTGGGAACATAAGACGGTCAGAAAAAAATGAATAATCCGGATATTTCTGGCTAAAAAGCCCAGATTTATTCAAAAAATCATCAGAAAAATTCTTTTTACGCAAAAATCCTTTCAGCCATTTTCTATCAGCTGGGGCAAAACCTAATTTAAATTTTTCGATAGTTTCATCGGTCAAGCCACGTTTTTTTACATACTCAAGGGCTTTTTTTCCTTGCTCAGATTCCAGCAAAAGATAATGAAACATAGAAGCCGTTCTTTCATAAAGGTCGATATACTTGTCCGTATCATCGTTTTTGTGATAATCAGGAGGGGGCTGCAAGCCATCTTTATACTTTATTGCAATACCAGATCTTTTGGCTAAATAAGTAAGGGCCTCCGCGTATGAAAGTTTTTCCATCTCCATCACAAAATTAACTGCGTTGCCGCCTTTTTTACAGCCAAAACAATAGTAAAATTTTTTATCACCTTCTACATGAAAAGATGGAGTCTTTTCGCCATGAAAAGGACAACACCCCCACCACATATTGCCAGGCCGCCGGTCTAATTTTGTATATTCAGCAACCAGAGCAACAAGGTCTGTAGTATTGAGGATTTCGTCAATTGTTTCGTTGGAAATAAAAGCCGTCACTTATTTAGAAGCCTTTTTTGTCACCGACAAATGATTTTCGATATGGTCTTCAAAATTCGTAGTAAAGACGTGTCGCCCTTCATTTGCATCAACAACCTGGAAAAAATAATAATTAGTCTTTGGAGTATTTGTTGCAGCATCCAAAGCTATTAATCCAGGATTGGAAATTGCCCCAGGAGGAAGTCCTGCCCATTTATATGTATTATAAGGATTATCAATTTTAGTATCTTCAATCAGAATTCGGTCTGGATGAGGTCTGCCTTCAATTTCTGTCAAAATGTAAACGATTGTTGCACAAGAATAAAGGCCGATATTTCGTCTTAAACGGTTTTTAAAAACACTGGCAATTAAAGGGGCTTCATCAGCTACGGCATATTCTTTTTCGATGATAGATGCCAGGCGAACTGTGTAAAAAAGTTCATCAGCATTCATTTGTGCAAGATTTGGAAGGCTTTTGATTTTTTCAAAAAAATTATCAATCATCAATTCTGCCACAGACTGGGCCTGCATTCCGGCTGTCAAAAAATAAGTATCCGGGAAAAGATACCCCTGACAGGAATCCCCGGGAATAGAATATTTATTTCGTAAATCTTCACCATTACAAATCTGAATAAAATCCAGCGAAGGGCAAATTTTATTTTCTTCAAGAAGACCTGCAATCTGACGAATTGTATAACCTTCCGGAATTGAAATTTTTATATATTCCTGCTGACCTGATGACAAAAGCTTTTGAATTTGGGCAATATTTAAATTATCAGGAATATGATAAATGCCACTTTTCAGAGTGAAAGAAAATTTTTCTTCCTTTGGGAGTAAAATTTTAGTGATAAGGGGAAATCTTGCAGAATAATAAAACAATTTTTCACTTTTTATGAGGCCTTCATTTTTTAAAAGATGAGAAACACCATAAACTGACATTCCACTAGGAATTTCTACCCGAACTACCTTTGTAGCCTGCCCCGACACCTGAGCCTTTGCCAGATTTTTTACATAAAGAAAAGCCGACAAGACCAAAGCCAAAATTACTGCTAAAATTATTAAAAATATTTTTGAACCCTTTTTCATGAATAAAAACGTTTAACCTCTTCTAAGGACATTGTGTTGTAAATGGAATCTTCCAGAGACCTGTAAAATGTTTCAAGACCTTCTGGCAGTTCTTCCTGCTTTTTTCGCAAATATTTGGCAAGAAGAAAAAGTTCTTTTTTTGAAAATGAATATTCAAAAACCGTAAAATCTTCATTATCTAAAGTCATAGATTTCTCTTACAATTGGGCATCTCTAAGTCTTGGAAATAGCAAGACTTAGAGATGCGCATTTTCAAAGTTGCCTCTAAAAATTGCAATTTTTAGAGGCTCACAATTCAAATTCCATAGCTTCTTTTGCCAGGTAAATTTCAATATCAGAATGATTAATATACTGAGCATACCAGCGGGCGGCCTGCAAAATTGAATTCAGTTTTTTATCATCATAAGCAGGCTCATGATGAAACAGATAAACTTTTTTGATATTCCAGTAAACGGCAAAATCAACGGCATAACAAAAGGCCGAATGTCCCCAGTTCTCCTTTCGATACACTTCGGGAACTGTATACTGAGAATCAATAATTATTGCATCAGCATTTTTAAATACTGCCTCACCTTCGTCTGTAGATTTATTAAAATCAGTGCTTTTTAATTCAACATCGGTAGCGTAGACTAATTTTTTACCATCAGCTTCCAAAGAAAAAGCGTAAGAGTCGCCAGGAT
>CAVFQN010000144.1:0-5433 GCA_963624615.1 Treponemataceae bacterium
CCATCTTGTATTACTGATGGTGAACGTCGTGCTGTTATTGAAGCGGCTTTGAAAGCTGGGGCTAAGGAAGTTGAAGTTATAGAAGAAAGCCGGGCTGCTGCTATTGGTGCAGACATTCCAATTTTTGAACCTGCTGGTCATATGATTTGTGATATTGGTGGTGGAACTGCTGAAATTTCTGTAATTTCTTTGGGTGGTATGGTTGTTACCCATTCAATTCGCGTTGGTGGTGATAAATTTGATGAAGCAATCGTAAAACACGTAAAATCTGTCCACAACCTGATTATTGGCCAGCCTGCAGCTGAACGTCTTAAAGTTCAGATTGGAAATGCAGCTCCTGAAAAAACAATTGAAAAAATGGAATTGAAAGGAACTGATGCAATCACAGGGCTTCCTCGTCGGCTTGAAATTGATAGCGTTGAAGTTCGTGAAGCTTTGAAAGAACCTGTTACAAAAATTGTTGATGAAATTAAATCAGTTTTGAGCGAAACTCCTCCGGAACTGGCTTCTGATATTATTGAACGCGGTATTGTTATGACTGGCGGTGGTTCCATGTTGCGAGAGTTGCCAAAACTTATTTCAAAAGAAACTGGTGTTCCTGTAATTTTGGTTGAAAAACCTCTTGAATGTGTTGCAATTGGTGCCGGAAAAGCTTTCAGCTTGTTCAAAGATATGTACTCTGAACGTTCTGTATACGACAGTTTGAACGACTAAGCAAATCTTATGGCAAATAAGAATAAAGCTCCTTTTCGATTTAAATTCTCTGAGTTTTTATTGATAGGGTTAATTTTAATCTCATCATTTTCGCTGGCTTTTTCTTCTGGTAAATTTATCCTCAATTTTAAGCAGGTAGGTTTTTCCTTCATCACAAGTCTTGATAAAGGTGTACATTTTGTTGTTGATGGTGTTGCAAAAACTTTTAATGCGGTGGGGGAACTTCATCAGCTAAAAAAAGACTATAACGACCTGGTTATAAAACTTGAGCATTACGAACAGATGCAGAGGTCTAATGCTGACATCACAAAAGAAAATAAAAGATTAAAAGAACAACTTGATTTTGCAATTTCCATGGATGAAAAAAATATTCCTGCACAAATTATTTCCCGCGATTTGGACAATGCTTTTTCTTATTTAACGATTGATAAGGGAAGTGCCAACGGAATCAGAAAAAATATGCCGGTAGTTGCTTACCAAAATGGAAATCAAGGGTTGGTGGGAAAAGTTATTCAGGTTGGAACTTTTACAAGTCAAATTATGCCTGTTTACAACACAAATAATATTGTTTCTGCGAGAATTCAAAATACTCGTGATTTGGGACTCGTAAACGGGCTTGGAAGTCAAGATCAGCCTTTACAAATGCAATATATCCGTAAAAGGGTTTTAGAAGATCTGAGTTTTGGTGATATTGTTGTGACCTCCGGCGAAAATGACAATTATATGAGGGATATTCCTATTGGTTCAATCTCAAAAATCACTGTTCTGGATTATAACTCATCACTAAATATAGAATTAACGCCAATTATTGATTTTTCAAGGCTGGAAACTGTGATTGTTGTTAATCAAAAAGAATTAAATGACAGAAAACAAGGGGAGACGGAGTAATGACTAAATCGATTTTGTTAAGTTCTTTTATATTACTTTGTGTAACAGTTATTGAATCCTCTATTCTTTCAAATATAAGTTTTTTGTATGTTGTTCCTGATTTAGTGTTGATTTGTTCTATCTATTTTTCAATGCTAAATGGAAAATTGGTAGGGGAGACAACAGGTTTTATTTCCGGACTTTTTTTGGATTTTGTTACAGGAATTCCTTTCGGTTTTAACTGCTTGTACAGAACTATAATCGGCTATGTTGCAGGGCTTTTTGCAAATACAATCATAATTACTGGCGTTTTGATGCCTATGTTGAGTGTAGCGACAGCGACAATTGCAAAAGTGATTTTTATAAAATTAATTTCAATTTTCTTTCCGAATACCAATGTTTATGTAACTGGGCTTATTTCTTACGAATTCCTTTTTGAATTTATTGAAAATGTTGTTTTAGCCCCCTTTGTATTTAGATTTTTGGGCTTCTTTAAAAAAGGTTTGTCTATAAGGACTATGCAGGATAAAGTAGACAATGTATAAGGCTTCGGAAGATAACATCACAAAAGTTGCAAAAATCACAATCCTCCTCATCATTTTGATCATACTTTTTGCAGTTTATTTGTATAAATTATTTTCCATGCAGATTGTTCAGGGGGAGCATTATCGTTCGCAATCACAGAAAATTTCCAGCCAGGTGACTATAATTCCAGCCCAGCGAGGGGAAATCTTTGACCGGAATGCAAGTCTTCCTATGGTCATCAACACAGATTCTTTTGCGGTTGAAGTAACTCCTGGCGAAATTCCTGCCAATCGTTATGATACTGTAACTCTCAAATTGGCTCAGTATCTTGGAATAAGCAAGACAGATATTGATAAAAAAATCCCAAAAAATATCAGACGTTCTTACACTACGGTTCAAGTAAAATCAAATGTCCCATTCTCGGTGATTTCAAATATTGCAGAAAATAAAACTGATTTGCCCGGCGTTTCCTGGGTTTCAAAACCTATCAGAAATTATCTTCATACCGGCTCATTGTCCCATATTGTTGGATATGTTGGTGATATTAATCAGGACGAAATCAATGTTTTGTACAACCAGGGCTATAATAAAAACAGTATTGTCGGAAAAACTGGTATAGAAAAACAGTATGATTCTTTGCTGCAGGGGAAAGATGGTCGTGAAATGTCTACGGTTGATGTTCATGGCCGAATTATTTCTGAAACACCAGTTGTTGAAGCCCCTCAAATGGGGAAAAATCTTGTTTTGACGATTGATTCTGATATTCAAAAACTTGTAGAAGATGCTTTGGGACACCGCGTTGGGGCTTCCGTTGTTTTAAAACCCGCCACTGGCGAAGTTCTGGCAATGGTTTCCTATCCTTATTATGATTCAAATCTTTTTAATTCTGATGATTCTTCTGCTCAGTACAATAAATTGTTGCAGGATCCTACAAAACCTTTGATTAATCGTGCTGTTCAGTTGTCTTATCCTCCGGCATCTACCTTTAAAATTATTATGTCGGCTGCAATGCTGCAGGAAAATGCTTTCCCATCTGCAAAAAAAATTGAGTGTAAAGGCCGCATGGTTTATGGTGGTCGAGTTTTTCATTGTCACGTTCATGAACCTGGACACGGCTGGCTGGATATGAAAAACGCTATGGCGCAGTCTTGTGATGTTTATTATTGGACTGTTGGACGAGATTATCTTGGAATTGAAAAAATTGCTTCTTACGCCCGCGAATTTGGTTTTGGAAAAAGTGCTCAGATTGATCTTCCTAGCCAGGTTAATGGTCTGGTTCCGACCGCAGAATGGAAGCAGAAAAAATATCACGAACGCTGGATGGGTGGTGATACCATGTCTGTTTCTATCGGGCAAGGATATATGGAAGCAACACCTTTGCAGTTGGCAAATATGATTGCTATGGTTTCTAATGAAGGGGTTATTTATAAACCTCATTTGTTAAAGGAAGTTCGAGATCCTGTTACAAACGAAGTGATTGAAGAAGTTAAACCAACAGTTCTCACACAATCTACAATCGATAATGCAGTTTGGAAGGAACTACAGGAAGCTTTGCGATATACCGTAACAGACGGAACTCCACAGTATCCTATGCACAATAAAATTGTTCAGATTGCCTGTAAAACTGGTACAGCGGAAGTTGACGGCTACAAAGACAGCTGGCATTCCTGGCTGGTCGCTTATGCACCTTACGACGCTCCCCCAGAAGACAGAATTTGTGTTGCAACAATTGTTGAAGCACAAAATGTTTGGGAGTGGTGGGCGCCTTATGCAACAAACATTATCATTCAGGGGATTTTTGCAAAACAGACATTTGAAGAGGCTGTTCAGGATTTAGGATTTACTTATCTGATTAAAAACAACAACCAGAGAAGGGCGAGGGCAGAATAGAATTTGCGATAGAATAAGTAGGATAGGGGAATGAAAAATAAATTTTTATCAATGTTTGATTATTTTTTGATTTTAATAGTTCTCGTTTTGATTTCTTTTGGGGTTATGTTCATTTATTCGTCAAGCATCAATTCTGAAGGAGTTTCTGTTACAAACGAATATATCAAACAGATAATTTGGGCCTCGATTGGTTTTGTAATTATGATTTTTGTGACAGCTTATGATTACAGACGAGTTGAATCTATTTCTATCTATTTTTATTTATTTTTGATTTTGCTTTTAGTTTATACCAGGATTTTTGGACGCTATGTAAATGGGGCAAAAAGCTGGATTGGAATTGGGGAATTTGGTATTCAGCCATCAGAATTTGGAAAAGTATTTTTTATTTTGTTTTTGGCCAGAGTATTGGATGAATCACAAAATATGTCACCCTTAAGACGCTTTGCCTATGCAATTGGAGTTTTGATTTTGCCGATGGGCTTAATTTTAATTCAGCCAGACCTGGGAACTGCCAGCGTTTATGTTCCAATTTTCCTTGTGATGTGTTTTATTGCCGGAATCCCTGTAAAATATATTTTGTACGTCCTGTCTTTTGGTATTCTGACTATCATTTTTGCAATTTTGCCAGTTTGGAATAATGAAATTGCCGAAACTCCCCACGCTGCAATTTCTATTTTGACGACTAACCGTTTGCGACTTTTGCTTATATCTGCACTGCTTTTAATCACTTTAATTGGTTTTGTAATCAGGCGATATTTGCATGGTCCAAGATATATTTACTGGATTACTTTTGTAGCTTCAATTATTACCTTGTCGTTAATTTTTTCGCTTTTGTTGGGAAAATTTCTTAAAGATTATCAGATTAAACGTTTGATTATTTTTATGAATCCTGATAAAGATCCGCTGGGGGCTGGCTGGAATATTATCCAGTCAAAGGTTGCGATTGGTGCCGGTGGCTTTATGGGGCAAGGTTATTTGATGGGAACCCAGAGTCATTATCGTTTTTTGCCTCAGCAAAGTACGGACTTCATTTTTAGTATTTTGTCAGAAGAATTTGGCTTTCTCGGTGGTTGCATTGTCTTTGCCCTGTATTTTGTGATTTTGGTAAAAATTCTTTACGTAATTCGTAAATGTATAAATAAATTTGGAACATATATTTGTGCCGGCATTTTCGGAATGTTCGCTTTTCATTTTTTTATCAACGTAGGAATGGTTATGGGAATAATGCCAATTACAGGTATTCCTTTGCTGTTTTTATCTTACGGAGGTTCTTCTTTATTGACTGCCATGACCTGTATTGGCCTTGTGATGAATGTTAATTATAGGAAGGCGGATTTTAAGTAGTTAGAGGTAATTGGTGGAGTTTTGTAAGCGTCTAATTGTCACCACCTAAAATTAATCAAAATTGCGTAATAGAATGGTCTCCAGAACGGAGGC
>CAVFQN010000145.1:0-2509 GCA_963624615.1 Treponemataceae bacterium
GCCATAAGGCTTCAAAAGAAATTTTAAAAATTTTACCATTTCCGTTTCGATTTTTTCAGACTGCAAAAATAAAGATTCTGTCACCAGCGGACAATCTTTGAAATCAGGAATAGAAACAATGGCCTGTTCAACGCAAGGTTTTAAATCCATGTCGTAATCTTCAATTTTTTCACCAATCACGCCTTCTTCTTTTACCGAAATTTTAAAAGAATCAGATTTTGCATCATAAAAAGGCAGATTCTTCCCCTTAAATTGCAAAATAAAAAGTTCCAGAATTTTGTGATTTAAGTTTCCCATGTCGTAGGACTGCATAAGTTCGGTGTCCAGACTGTCATCACGAAGTTTTAAAATTGATTTAAAAAGCCAAAGTCGAGGGCAGTGGAAAAATTTTTCTAAATCCCCACGTGCGGAGATTTTTATTTTTTCATCACAAATATTATTTCCAAAAATATCCTCAGATTTTCGTCCTTCAACCAGGATTTTTTTCAGATTATTTTTGATTTTGTCGTTTATTTTGTATTTCTGATTTGGATTTTGGCTCTGAGTTTTTTTCCATAGCTCAAATTCTTCTTTTTGAGATGGCAAAATTTTTTCAGGAGGATTTTGGTTTTCCAGATCCAGGATAAATTTTCTTTCCTGCTTTACATAATCATTTTCATCAAGATTTGGAAGTAGATTGATGTCTTTATCATTTTCATTCTTTGTTTTTAAAATTGTAAGATTGTTGTGGGGAATTGCGAACTTTGAAAAAGTGTTTTCCGCCGCAGAAAAAGTCACAAAATCATCAGACTGGCCGCCAGGGACTTTTTTTGCATAAAGCTTGATGTAGCCTTCCGAAGCGGTAATTTTTTTATCATCTTCTGTCAGATGGAGTTTTTGCCGTTTGTTCGAGTTCAAAAAAGTCAGCCTTTTGTATGGAATTTCCAGATTTTTTTGAGAACCGTCAATCACAAACTGATATTTAAAATAGGCAGGGCCCGAAAGTTTGTAGGCAAAAATTGAAACACCCCTTTTGTCTTTTTGCTGGGGAGTGTATTTTTTGTCGTCAATTTCCTTCAAGAAAAAATCGTACGCATTTTGGATTTTCAAATTGCAATCAGCATAATTTTCTTCAATATTAATAATTTCCTTGAGCTCTGTGAGACAGCGTCCCAAAATTGCATTAGCCTGGTCAGAAAAATTATCAGTAAAAAAGATTCCCTTAAAATCCTGCCAGGTTTCTTCAATGGATTTAAAAGTATTTTCCCTGAAAAATCCTTTCACCTGAGATTTTAACTGCTGGTAAAATTTTTTGAGTTCAGAATAATAATCAATTTTTTTCTGATATTTTGTAGATTTTTCAGAATTGCCCATTTCGTTCGCTCTTTTTTTTGAACTTTCCAAATGATTTAGTTTTTTTGCAAAAGCCGAAAGCCAAATGTCTTTTTGACTTGGCGAACAGATACACCGCATTTCGTTGCCCACGCGGATAAGTCCTTCCCGTTTTTCCTTTAAATCCTCTTTCCAGGGCAAAGTTTCGTCCAAAACAAGACTTCGAACAGAATCAAAAGTAAAATTCTTTTTATGACAATCATTTATTTCGCGGAAAATCCTGCCTGCCGAATTCTGAGTCAGAGAAATGCCGGATTTTATGACATAAGGAATTCCATAAACAGAAAATTCCCTTTCAATGTAAGGCCGGTAAGTTTCGATGTCTGGAATGCTGAGGGCAATTTCGGACCAATCCGCTTTATCTTCATTTACAAGCTGGATTATTCTGAGCATTGTCTGCCGCAATTCCGTTCTGGAATCCGGATAAAAATAAGCCGGTGGATTTGGAATATCTTTCGGCATTGTACAAATGGTGACTTTTTCGCTGGCCGTAAAAATATCCGCAAAATCACAATAATCTTCCAAAAGTTCCGGGTACATGAGGATGATTTTTGCATTATCCTCGTTCAAATCCAGATTTTCCAGCCAGGAAGGCTCAAACAAATTGTTGGTCTCCAGAAAATCTTTGTAAGCCTGGTAAAGTTTTTCGTAATCTTTATCTTCGGCGTCTAGTTCTCCATAATTCTCTTTGTTTTGTTCCAGACGTTTTTTCCAGAAATTCAAAGACGTAAGATTTTTGCAAATCCAGTCAGCAAAAGACGTTGCCCCCTGGGCAAATTCATCTTCAGGTTTTATGATACTCTGAAATCGTTTGTTTTGAGGTAATGCCGCATTTTTACAAATCAAATCCTGGACAAAAAGTTTTCGCAAAATTGCAGGAATCGCTCTAGCCCCCTTTTGCTCACCCTTGAGATAATTTCCCTTAAAAGTATCCCAGCCCATAAAACGTTCCAGGGGCAGAGCTTGAATTCCAGATTTTTCAGGGTTGGTGACTAAATACTCAATCCAGGAATTCATGACCGTATCAGTCAAAAAAACAAATAAAGTATCAGATTCTTTTAGATTTTCAATCAAAAAATCAGCAATTTTGTCGGGGGCAAGTTTTATTTCTTTCATATATTTTGATTATAGCATATTA
>CAVFQN010000145.1:2519-4104 GCA_963624615.1 Treponemataceae bacterium
GCATATTATTAGGGGCCTCTCTAAAAAATCATTTTCAATAGGAGAAAAAAAATGGATTTTACCCAGCTTGTAAAAAATCGATATTCATGTAAAAAATTCAGCCCGCACCCGGTCGCAAAAGAAACAATTCAAAAGGTTTTGGAAGCCGGCCGCCTTGCTCCAACCGCCAAAAATTTGCAGGAACAGCATATTTACGTTCTGCAAACAGCCGAAAGCCTTGCCAAAGTTGATTCAGCCACCCCTTGCCGATATGGTGCCCCGGTGGTTTTGGCCGTAGCCTTTGACAAAAACCGCGTTTACACCTATCCCAATTCTACAAGAACATCTGGAATTGAAGATGCCACAATTGTCGCTACCCATTTGTGTCTTGCCGCAACGAACGAAGGCCTTGACAACTGCTGGATAAATAATTTTGACCTAGAAAAACTCCACTCCGCCCTGGCCATGACCGAAAACGAAGAACTTTTGATGCTTTTGGATTTAGGCTACGCGGCAGAAGATTTCCAGCCCCTCCCAAATCACAATTCCAGAAAACCACTGGAAGAAACTGTCAGCTGGCAATAAAATTTTGGGCGGTCCGGCCAGCTTCATTCGCTCCGCTCATTTCGCTCGCCGTCGCTATGTTCCGCCCTTCGCCTGTCGGCTCATCGTCCTCGTCGCCACCTGTCGGTGGCTCCTGCGGTCGACTAAAGGGGCTTCACAGCGCTACCGCAGAAAAAAAATCAGTAAAATTAAAAATCTTCTGGTGATAAAGTTACGTCGTGATTACGGGCGTAAGGTCAATACCTGAATGTCCTATCTTATTGGTAGAAATCAATCTAAAATACCCCCTTTCTGAGTTGTGTCTATTTGAGAGTTTGATGAAGAGACTTTTCCCAAATTGTAGGAATTTAGAATGGTTTTTGAAAGGTAAGGGGATTTTCTCTCTGTCAAAGTCGGTTACTTTTTGCAACTTGTAAAATAAAATCAAGATAAAAGAAATATATCTTAAAAAAAAAGGAGGTAGTCAATGAAAGAGAGTAACAATGCAATAAAAAAAGTTCTTGTGAAACCCACCAAAAAAGCGAAAAAATTAGTTGCTTTGTATGGTAATGAAGGCTGTAATTTTGGCAACTGTTCATGTACTGGTAATATAAAGTGTTAATAATTTTCAATAAGAATTTATGAAAACTTCTGAAAAATTATAAAATTTTAAAAGTTTTTTTTAAAAGGGACTAAAAATTGCAATTTTTAGAGATTTTCTAAACTAATTTTTCAGGAGGCCTTTCAGGTTAAAATTTAAAATTATAAAAGATATATTTCTTTTTTTGAGAGAAAAAATTAATGTCAAAAAATCGTTCAATTTTAAAAAACTGTATTTTTATTTATTCTCAAATCTGGAAAATCAGTAAAGCCAGAATGATTATCCCAATTTTTCTTGCAATATTGGGAAGTGTTTGTACCATGGCTATAATGCTTTTTCCAAAACTGATAATCGATTCCATCAGTAAAGAAAAAACTTCCATTTTTATTCTTTCAATTATTTTGATTCGGGTTGGCGTAACTTTTGTCTACAATATTCTTTTCAGGATTTTTTCAGAAAAAT
>CAVFQN010000146.1:0-14893 GCA_963624615.1 Treponemataceae bacterium
GTTTGATATAAGTATTCATAGGGATAATGTTACACTCCGTTTGTTAAGGTTTTTGTTTTTATTAATTATACGGAGTATTATCCCTTTTTTTTATCAATCACACAAAAAATGTGATTGAACCAAAAAAAGTAAAGGATGATTTTAGAGAATTTGAAAATAAAGATGGACAGAGAAAAACAATAGAAGTAATTTCAGATAAAGGATATCAAGATCCCATAGATATGGCAGAAGCTCTTACAAAAGGAATAATTCCAAATGTAATTCCACAAAAAGGAAATACGGCAAAAGTTGAGTATAAATACGAAGAATCAGAAATTACCGAAAAAATTAGAAAAAGTAAAACCCCTAAGAATTTGGAAAAATGTCTAAGAGCAGGAATTGTACCGGAAGTTTACGAAAAAATTTTGGAATATAAAGGGGTTTACGAACGAAGTTATTACAAATATGAGTCAACAGATGCTGGTGCCGAAAAAATGACAACGGAAGAAAAGCTTTTAAAAGCTAGAGAAGGATATTTTGTTCGAGATGCAGAAGCAAATTTAGTATATTGTCCTCAAGGAAAGATTTTGAGAGAAAAATCTATAAAGAAAAATGGCAATATTCGATACTGTAATAAACTTGCATGCAAAAATTGTAAGAATAAATGTACAAAGTCAGAATGGAAAGAAGTTGATTTTTCAAAAGACAGTTTGATTCATAAAGTTGGAGGAAGTTGGAAAGAAAATAAGAAAGATGATAGTGTAAAACGCATAAAAAAGACAGAAAAGAAAGCTGTTTTTATAATGAAATTAAATATGGAAAAACTGAAGAAGAGAATGAGTACTTCAGAACATCCCTTTGGGACTGTAAAACGTCATCTTGAGGGATACTATTTTCTCTTAAAGGGAAAAGCAAAAGTTGAAGCTGAAACAGCTCTGCTATTTATGGCATATAACATGAAACGTGCAATAAATATGCTTGGGGTAAGGCAAATGGTGGCCGCTTTAAGGTAAATAATGAAAAAATCCCCCGTTATTGACGAAAAAGATGAAAAAAAATTCGAAAAGTGAAAAATATCACAAAAAAAGAGATAAGTTTTGTTTTTAGAGTGAAGTTTTTAGACAGTCTGGGGGGTGGAGCCTTTTTAACTGAAATTTAGGGGTAGCGCTGGGAAGGGCGCCGAAGGCGTTCCGGAGTGAGTGAAACGAACGGAGGAATGAGCGTTAGCGAACCCTGTACATAGCGACGGCAGACTGAACGAGCGAAGCGAGTGAAGGCTGCCGGACCCTCCATATCTCCCAAAAACGAATTTTCCTTTGTTTGACTAACTAGGGATTTATTACTATATTTAAACAAATATGGCAAATTCTTCTTTATTACCCATTCGTATTGGCATTGATGTTGGCTCAACTACTGTAAAAGTTGCAATTTTGGATGATGATGACAAGCTCATTTATGGAGATTATCAGAGACATCGTGCGGATATCCGTTCTACAATCATAAATGTTGTAAATAAGGCTCTTGATACTGTTGAAAAACAGGTGGAAGGGGGTGAAAATCGGCCTGTTTCTGTAAAAGTTACTGGTTCTGGTGGACTTTCTGTTTCTCAGTGGCTGAATATTCCTTTTATTCAGGAAGTTATTGCGGCTACAACTTCTGTAAAAAAACTGATTCCTCAAACTGATGTTGTAATTGAACTTGGTGGCGAAGACGCTAAAATCACTTATTTTAAAGGTGGCGTTGAGCAGCGAATGAACGGTACTTGTGCCGGTGGAACTGGGGCTTTTATTGACCAGATGGCTGCCCTGCTCGAAACGGACGCTTCCGGTCTGAATGAATTGGCAAAAGGTGCCCAGCAGATTTACCCGATTGCGGCTCGCTGTGGGGTTTTTGCAAAAACCGATGTTCAGCCTTTGATTAACGAAGGGGCCCGCCGGGAAGATATTGCCGCTTCAATTTTCCAGGCTGTTGTTTCGCAGACTATTTCTGGCCTGGCTTGTGGTAAACCGATTCGTGGAAATGTTGCTTTTTTGGGCGGTCCTTTGCACTTTTTGGATCAGCTCCGCCAGCGTTTTATTGTTACTTTGAAATTAAAACCCGAAGAGATTATTGTTCCTGAAGATTCCCAGCTTTTTGTTGCTTCCGGTTGTGCTTTTGCGGCTGAACGTAAATTTACTGATGCTGATGGAAATCCTTTTAAATTCCCGACAATTGCCGAATTCCGGGACAGTTTGAAAAACCTTGTCGGGGCGGAACTGAGCGAAGTTCAGCGTTTGGAGCCTTTGTTTAAAGACCAGGCGGAACTTGATGAGTTTGAAGTTCGTCATTCTGAACAAAAAGCTAAGCGTGGGGATTTGAATAAAACTCATGGTCCTGTTTTTCTGGGCCTGGATTCTGGTTCTACGACTACAAAAGCCTGTCTTATTGATAAGGATGGTCGCATTCTTTGGGATTTTTATGCCCACAACCAGGGAAATCCTGTTGAACTTGCCGTAAAAGTTCTGAAAGATTTGTACAAAATGCTGCCTGAGGATGTTTATATCGCCAGAGCGGTTTCTACTGGCTACGGTGAAGCACTTTTCCAGGCGGCTTTGGGCGTAGATTCTGGTGAAGTTGAAACAATCACCCACTTCCGGGCTGCCAATTTCTTTGTTCCTGGGGTTGAATTCCTTTTGGATATTGGCGGACAGGATATGAAATGTCTGCGAATGAAAGATGGGGCTATTGTCAGCATTCAACTGAACGAGGCTTGTTCTTCGGGTTGTGGTTCTTTTTTGGATAATTTTGCCAATACTATGGGCATGGACGTAAAAGAGTTCGGAAAAATTGCCCTGATGGCGAAAAAGCCTGTTGATTTGGGGTCTCGCTGTACTGTTTTTATGAACAGCCGTGTTAAGCAGGCTCAAAAAGAAGGGGCTTCTGTTGCCGATATTGCGGCCGGTCTTTCTTACTCTGTAATTAAAAATGCTTTGTTCAAGGTAATTAAACTTCGCAAAGCTTCTGATATTGGCGAAAAAGTTGTAGTTCAAGGTGGAACTTTCTTTAATGACGCTATTTTGCGGGCTTTTGAAAAAATTGCCGGGGTTCAGGTTTACCGTCCTGATGTTGCCGGCTTGATGGGGGCTTATGGGTCTGCCCTTATTGCTTATGACCAGTGGCGCGATTTGATGGAGCCAAAACCTGGCGAGCCGGAAGAAACTGTTCACGATGTTCGCTCTGGAATTGCTACTTTAAAAGATTTGGAATCTTTCCACGTTGACCTGGATTTGCGTCGTTGTGGAAAGTGTCAGAATAATTGTCTGCTCACTATCAATACTTTCCAGACTGCTTCTGAAAAAAGAACTTTTGTGACTGGCAACCGTTGTGAACGTGGGGCAGAATTGGAAGGAACTGTTGTTGACGCCAGTAATAAGAAAAATTCCGGTCTTGATGATGATGCCGGCCCGCTTCCAAATCTCTTTGACTGGAAATATAAAAGGCTTTTTGCTCATTACATTCCACGAAAGCCGGAAGACGCACCTATGGGCGATGTTGGTATTCCACGTGTCCTTAATATGTACGAAAATTATCCGCTTTGGTTCACTTTCTTCAATGAACTGGGATTTAGAGTTGTGTTGAGCCAGCGGTCTAGCCGTACTGTTTATGAAAAAGGATTGGAAACAATTCCTTCGGAATCAGTTTGTTATCCCGGAAAAATCAGTCATGGTCATATCGTCTCTTTGCTGCAGAGGGGCGTTAAATTTATCTTCTATCCTTGTGCACCTTATGAAAAGCAGGAAGATGTCGGGGCTGGAAATCACTACAACTGTCCTATTGTAACTTCTTATCCGGAAGTTTTGCGTAATAATGTTGATGAACTTAGGCAAGATCCTACTATAAATTACATGGATCCTTTCCTGCCGATTTATGATAAAACTCGTTTGACCGAACGTTTGTGCGAAGAACTTTTGCCAAAATTCCCTCAACTCAAGAAAAAACAGATTTATGATGCCGTTGAAAAAGCCTGGGCGGAGCAGGAGCAGTTTAAGGAAGATGTGAAAAAAGCCGGGGAAGAAGCCCTGGAAGAAATTATCACAAAAGGTGGAACTGGAATTGTCCTGGCTGGTCGTCCATATCACCTGGATCCGGAAATTAATCACGGAATTCCAGAAATGATTAACGGCCTGGGACTTGCTGTTTTGACAGAGGATTCTGTTGCTCACCTGGGAAAAATAGAACGCCCGCTCAGAATTATTGACCAGTGGGTTTATCACAACAGACTTTACCGGGCTGCCCAATTTGTGAGCGAAATGCCGAATCTGGAATTGGTTCAACTCACTTCTTTTGGCTGCGGATTGGACGCCGTAACAGCCGACCAGGTGGATGAAATCTTAAAGGCAAAGAGCCGAATGTACACTCTGATTAAGATTGATGAAGGTTCTAACCTGGGTGCTGTCCGAATCAGAATTCGTTCATTGATTGCTGCGGTGAAGGAACGTCGTCGAAATAAAAAACGCCCTGTAATTCATTCATCAGCCTACCATCGTGTAATTTTCACTGAAGAAATGAAAAAGAATTTCACGATTATTGGACCTCAGATGTCGCCAATCCACTTCAGGCTTTTGGAAAAGGCTTTTGCAAGCGGTGGATTTAAATTTGTGGTTTTGGATGCCGTAGATCCTAAGGCTGTAGAGGCCGGACTTAAATATGTAAATAACGATGCCTGCTATCCGTCTTTGCTGGTTGCCGGTCAGATGATTTCTGCCCTTGAAAGCGGAAAGTATGATTTGGATAAGGTTGCTCTGGTAATCACTCAAACTGGCGGCGGTTGTCGTGCTACAAACTACATAGGATTTATTCGCAGGGCTTTGAATGATGCCGGAATGTCGCAAGTGCCGGTTCTTTCGCTTAGTGCTCAGGGATTTGAAAAAAATCCTGGATTTAAGCTCACCCTGCCTCTTGTAGATAATCTGGTAAAGTCTCTGGTTGTCGGTGATGTTTTGATGAGGGTTTTGTACAGAACCCGACCTTATGAAGCTGTTCCTGGTTCTGCAAATCAAATGTACGAAAAATGGAATGCTGTTGCCGAAAATCTTTTTACAACTCACGCATCTTTCCACGATTTTGATAAACTTGTAAAAAATATTATTCATGACTTTGATAATTTGCCACTCAAGCCGATAAAGAAGGCAAGGGTTGGGGTTGTTGGAGAAATCCTTGTAAAATTCCATCCGACTGCAAATAATCAGATTGTAGAAACGATTGAAAGGGAAGGGGCGGAATGTGTAATGCCAGATCTGCTGGACTTCTTCTTCTATTCATTCTCTACTGGAATTTTCCGCCACGAACAACTGGCTTTCCCGACAAAAACAGAGCGAAATGCAAAACTTTTGGTTTGGGGACTGGAATTGTACCGTCGCAAAATGAAGAAATATTTGCGTAAGAGTCGTCGTTTTGAAGCACCAAATTCTATTTACAAGATGATGAAAGGGGTTGATGACATAGTTCAACTTGGAAATATTACCGGGGAAGGCTGGTTCCTGACTGCCGAAATGGTAGAACTCATAAATGAAGGGGCTCCAAGCATTGCCTGTGTTCAGCCTTTTGCCTGCCTTCCAAACCACGTAACTGGCAAAGGTATGATAAAAGAACTTCGACGTCGTTTCCCGTCTGCAAATATTTCGGCAATTGACTACGATCCGGGTTCTTCTGAAGTAAATCAGCTGAACCGTTTGAAGCTTTTGCTTTCAAATGCACCGGTCGGAAATCACCCTGACGAAGTAAAACCTGGCTTTATCAGAATGTCTGATGGTAGCCTGGTAAAAGCAGAAATCAGGAAGGCGGAAGGGGCAACCGATACCGACCCGGCAAAGGAAGTCTAGAAAAATATTGACCGTACGGTGTGCGGGAGAGCCGCGTGCGTGCGGTGTGCGACGTGCGGTTATGTGCGGGGTAAAAGGAGTTTTTGAATGAAAAAAAATTTAGTTCTATTTACGACACTAGTTTTTTTAGCTATTCCTCTGTCTGCAAGTTACAATAAATTGGGAATTCCCGATTCTTCCGAAATCCGCTCTGGCCTGGAAGAAAAATGGTTCACCCCGACTTTATCGCAACTACGGCAAAATGCCCCCGAAATCAAAAATAACGATAATGGCGACAAATTTCAGATTCGTCTGGAAGAAAATGAAAGTACTTTCAACGTTTTTGTCGCTCCCCACGCCGAAATCAACGTTACAGTTTACTCGGATACAGGTTACCAGGTCGAAAAACAGGATTTTTACCCTGGAGATGCCTGTGGTTCCTGGGTTTTAATCCGCGATAAAAAAACTGGCAAGCCTCTGCGAATCCGCTATTATTTTTTGAAAAACAGCGAGGTTTTTGTGCAATTTACCCCGAGCGGGAAAATTGCCCTGGCCGATTTGGTTATGTTTGGAAACTATGCAGCAAGAGGTGTGCCGACCGGAATGCCTTTTGAAAAATTTTATTCGGCTTCTTTTGATGATGTGATGAAAATTACGGAAACGAAATTGCCATGGGCTTATGTTTTGCCCGACACCGAACTTTATCACAGCATAAAACAGATGATTGCGGTCATTCGTGAAAAACTTCCTTATATCCAGAACCTGCCGGACGCCATGTATAACGAAAATAACGAACTTGTTCATATTTCAAATGGTAAAAAGTTTGAGGATAACTCTGAGGCTCTAAAAAAATCAAATGGGCTTGAAAAAAAATCTGCCCAAAACCCGAATAATTCAGAAAATCCAGAAAATCTTGAAACTTCTTATAAATCTGAAAAAAAACTGTCACTTTCTTCTGCTGGATTTGTTAAATGGATAGCGGATGGTTTAGTTGAACCAATGGCTGGTGGAATGTTAAAAAGAGAGCCTTTGATAAAGGAAACTGTCCAGGTAAAAGAAAATGGCCGCCAGGGAGTTTTGTCTCAGCGTTACAATCTTTTCTTTTCTTTGGATTGGATTAGAAATCTAGCTTCGGCTTTAATTTCCGTTTATTCTGGGAAAACTTATCTTTTTAATCAGTCTGGAGTTGATGTAACAATCAATCCTTTTGCATCCTCAATTACCGAAAAAGGTGTTTCAAATGTTGTCACCTTTATCGAAAATTCTGGATACACAGTTTCTGTTTTGCCTTCTCTTTTGTACGTGCTTGCGGCAACAGAACCTGGAACATTCTATTTTGGAGCAATTCGAGGAACAGACAGAAGCGTTTCTCCAGAAATTAAGGCTTTTAATGAATGCCTGGCTTTTTTTCCTTATTTTCAGGATGATGGCGGATTTGCCTGTTCGGTATTTATGAATGGACGTGAACTTACTTTGGAAGATTTTTGCCGTCTTTACAGTGACGATTTTGTTTATCTGACAAGGGCTAAATCTTCTGAACAGTTTTATCCTAAAGGGAGTCTCTAAAAATTGCAATTTTTAGAGATGTCCTAAATAATCAATAAACTATGAAAAAAACATTTCTATTATTCACAGCAATTTTTTGTATATGCACTTCTGTTTTTGCCACAGAAAATTCTGATTCAGATTTGACTTTGTATAACGAAATTAATTTGGCCTGGAAAAATCATTTTTATCCTGGAACTGTTGATAAAGTAAATCAGATGGAAAAACAATTCCCGGATTCTGTTTTTATTCCGGAAGTTTTGACTTATAAAGGTGATTCTTTAATCAATATGGCTTGTTATGATGAGGCGGTTGAAACTTTGAGTCAGGCGATTTCCCACATGCATACGGGGGCTCCCCTTATCACTCAGGCAACTTATCTTTTGGGAAAATCATTTTATCTGAAAAAAGACTATAAATCTGCCCTGGAAAATTTTCACCTGGCGACCTCTCTTGCTTTGACCGACAAAAATATGGAATTTTACAATCCTTCGATTTTGTATGCCGGGAAAATCTATTATCTTCTTGAAAATTACGAAAAAGCCTATCCTTTGTTTGAATATGTAATCAGAAATGGCAAAAATTATGATAAAAAAGAATATGGCCAAGCCCTTCAAAAATTAATGCTTTCTTATAATAAGGCTGGAGAGAGTGGAAAAACTCTGGCTCTTTTTAATCAGTTTAACAAAGATGATTTTTGTCAGAATTTTGATGATGAATTGTATTTTTCACTTTGTCTTTACAATGCTGATGCCCACAAAAATCTGAATGAAAATAAGGAAGCCTATGATTTTTATTGCCAGGTGATTGAATGTCATTATGAATATCTGGCTGTGATTGCACTAAAAAAGGCCTATGTTCTTGCGTCCGAAAAAAATATCGGGGTAAATCCGGGCCAGGTATTTTCAAAAACTGCGGACACTTTTAAGGACCATCCCCAACTTGTAAATGAATTTTGGATTCGTCTGGGGATTGATGAATATAACAAAAAAAATTACAAAAAAGCCGAAGAATATTTTGCGAATGTGGAAAATTCTTTTCCCCTTGTAACTTTTTATCGGGCAAAAATTCTTTTGGATAGGGATAAAAATCCTGGAGAAGCAGAAAAACTTTTGCGGACGATTGAGATTGGGGATTTGTACACCAACCAGGGAGAGTTGTCTCTTTCTCCTGATGGGGAACTTGCCCCTAACTTTTCCGATGCCTATTACTCCCTTCTTTTGACCTGCAAATTCCAGGAAAAAAAATGGGACGAAATCCCTGAACTTTACGCTAAAATCAAAAATCCGGACTCTGCTGCCTTATACGCACTTTCTGCAAGTTATTATGAAAAAGGCTTGTACGAGAATGTCCACCCTCAGGCTGGGCTTTTGTATGCTTCTGCCCTGTGCAAAATGGGAAATTTCCCTATTGCGGTGAAAGTTTTTGAAAAACTGGAGGCGGTAGATCTGCCAGGTGATGTAGAAAATAACTCTGGCGGGGCTGCAGCAAGATTAAATCCTCTTGCACATGGCGAATATGCTAAAGCTCTGTTTGCTTGTGGTAGATATGAGGATGCTTACGCCCAAGCTCAGAAAATGGGGGAAGAAAATCAAAAAGAATATATTCTGGGCCTTTGTCAGATTAATCTGAAAAACTGGTCTTTGGCCCAAAATCACTTTGCAAATTACATAAAACTTCTGTCTGGAAAAAAAGATTTTATCAATCTGGCATTTTTTTATAAGGGATATGCGGAATACAGCCTTGAACAATACAAAAATGCTTATGCTTCTTTTATCAGATTTGCCAGCGAGGCTGGGAAAAATCAGCAGGTTTACACAAAAAATGCTTACGAATATGCCGCAAAATCAGCTTTGCAAAATGGGGATTTTAAAAATGCGGCAGTTCAGGCGGAAAATCTGATAAAATTTTCGACGACAACGGAAGAAAAACACCAGGCGGTTATTTTTTCTACAGATATTTTGTCGGATTATCAAAATTATGACCGGGCTTTGGAAATCCTTGCTCCTTATCTTAATGAAAAATCTGATTTTGCAGTTCAGGCTATGTTTGCGGCGGCAAAAATTTATGAGAAAAAATCTGATGTAAAAACTGCGGATTCTTATTATCAAAAAATCTATACGGAATTTTCAGAATCAGCTTGGGCAGAAGAAGCTATGTACCGAAGTGGCGAAGTTTATTATTCTGCCGGAGATTATGCGACAGCTTTAACCCGTTTTAACAATTACATTTACAAATATGTTGATGGAAAATTGGCGGACGCGGCTTTGTTTTTTGGCGGAGATGCGGCTTTAAAACTTGGCGAAATAAACAGGGCGGTTCTTTTGAATACAACTTTGCTCAGTAAATATAAAGACAGTGTTTACGCTTACGGGGCAAATAAAAATCTTCTGTCGGCTTATTACGAGCAGGAATCTTATTCGCTTGCCCTGGCGGTCGCAAAAACTATGGTGAAATATTTTCCAAATCAGGCTGTAAATGATGAAATTGGCAGTCGGGTAATTGAACTTGAAAAAATTGTAAACGGAACGGACGCCCAGGTGGCTCAAAAAGAATCTGAATACGAAAAACAGGGTAAACTTGCGAATAAAGAAGGCAGGATTACAGGTTCTGAACTTGTAAAACTTTATGCTCAATCTGCTTCGTCTCAAAAACGGGCTTTTGACCTTGCTATGCAGCTTTTACAAAAGCAGACCGAAAATGATGAACGAAAATACGCTGCCGAGAATGCCGAATTTATTGCGGATTATTACAGAAAAAATTCTGAAAACAAAAAAGCAGGTCAAATGTATTTGACTGCCGCTGAATATTACAGAAGTTTGGATGATTCTTCCAAGGCTGCAGCCTCACTTTACGGGGCTGCCGAATCTTTTGTAGCGGAAGGTTTGTATGGAGATGCAAGGGAAACGGCTAATCTGTTGAAGGAACTTTATCCGGAAAGTAGGCAGGCCCAGAGGGTAGAGGGATTGTTTTAGTGATGGAAATGGCACCTGGGGTGGGGAAATGCTCCACAGGGGCTGGGAATGGCTCTAGGTGGGGAAAATGGTACCTGAGGTGGAGAAATGACACCTGGGTGCGTGATGACACCTGGGTGGGCGAAATCCCCGCCGGGGGCGTGATGGCACTGGGGGAGATAAAATGCTTCGTCTAGGCGATGGATGGCACGTGGTTGATCGAAAATCCCCGCTGGGGGTGTGCGAAATGCTCCCTGGGTGTGCAAAATTCCCGTAGGGGTGGAAAAATGAAGGAGATTATTATGAAAAAGACTAAATATTTTTTTACCGGATTTTTATTTATCACAGGGGCTTTTGCCCTTTACGGTCAGAATATCGAACTGCCGGATGTTACAACCGTTATCAGTGGCGAAACCGTCAAGGCTGGCACAGACGCCATGCCCGATTTTGAAGATTTGCTGGTTATTCCGGAAAACAGCGGCACTGTCATTCCTCAACTGCCAGATGTAGATACTCCATCTTCTTCAGAAGCCATGACAGAACCTTCCAGTCAGGCTGAAAAAACTATTTTTGCCGAGGGGCTGATTGGTGGTGGTTATCCGAGTCTTTTTACCGGGGATTTTTCGGTTTTTCGATTAAGCGGGCAAAGTCCATTTAAAATTCATTTTTCCCACGATTCTGCCAACGGTTACGGAAATCATTCACTTTCAGAAGGTTTTAATGACCGGACAACAAATCTTTCTGTGGAAAAATCTTTTGAAAAAGCCTTTCAATCCAATCAAATAAACTGGGGGGGTGCAGCCTCTTATCAGGCTCTGTCAAACGGTCTGCAAAATCATCTTCCTGGAATCACAAATTTGAACCAGGATGATTATGCTGGCAAAACTTCATTCACCTGGCTGTTTGCAAATGGCTTTTCTCTGGGCTTAAATACCGGCGTAAATCTTTATAGCCGTTATGCTGATGATTCCACTGGAGCTTTTGAAACAGTTTCGGTCTTAAATCTGAATCCTGATTTGTTTTTTAATTGGGCGGGTTATGGCTTCAAGGCTGGTCTTACTGCGAATTATGATTTTGAAAAAGACCTGGAAAATCTGATTTTTAGCCAGAATTTGCAGTCGGAAGAGCTTGTTCATTCTGCCCATCGTGGAAAATTTGGGACAAACCTTGAATGGGCCAATGATTTTATTAAGGTTTACGGGGATGTTTACGCCCTGGTGGGGAATAATTTGAATGAAAATGATGTAATCGTCCCTTTTACCCTTGGACTTGACATTTCTTTCCCTGTTTATTTTTCAAATCGTAAGTTTTCAATTTCTGCCCAGGGTGGACTTGATTCTTATATGAATAAAATTTCTGATTTGGAGCGAAAATACAAATTTACAACTTTGACCCAACTTCCTCAGGAAACTTCTGATTGGTTTGGAAAAATTGATTTTTCTGTTCCTTTGAAAGAATCTTTTACCGGAAATCTTTCTGTAGAATATCGTCAGACTGCTTTTGATAACGGTTATTGGCAGCCTGTGTATTCTAATCAGACGGCTGCAATTTATTCTTATGAATTAGAAAATTTGCAGCAGTTGAATTCTCAAATCAGCCTTTCTTATCATTATAAGATTTT
This sequence comes from Treponemataceae bacterium, assembly GCA_963624615.1. GTDB lineage: Bacteria > Spirochaetota > Spirochaetia > Treponematales > Treponemataceae > Treponema_D. The sequence goes on from CAVFQN010000146.1 coordinate 11,940, forward strand.
TTCTGTGACAGGGGGATGGAATGTTTTCTGGATGGACTTGCCTGCCCTGGAAGATGCCTGTCAGCTTGTCCTGGATTTGAATTTTCAGAGCCAGAATTCAAGTTGGGGGGCTGATTTGAAGACAATTTATTCTTTAGACTCGGATGATAAAGACCCGATAATCAATTTTGAAGCTTTTGCAAGATTGACTTCTGCCTTGCGGGCGGTCATTTCTGTTGAAGATTCGTTAAAATTACTAAAATGTCAGACAAGACTTTATGCAGGAAATTATATTACAAGGGGAGGAAGAGCAAGTCTTTTGCTCAAGTTCTTCTTCTAAATCATACTACACCGCGGTAAAACGCTCAGGAGGCAATTTATGTTAGAAACTTTGAAATCTGGCGGATTCTTTATGATTCCGATTATTGTTTGTGGAATTGCAGCGACTTTTATCATCATTGAACGCTGTATTTATTTTCTAAGTATCAAAAAGCGGGATCAAAAACTGATGACCGCCCTGGAAGATTCCCTTACTTCCAGTAATTTTGATGCTTGTGCTGTAGCTTGTACCCAGGCTGATACACCAATGTCGCAGGTCATAAAAAAGGCCGTAGAATGTCGCCGTTATGAAGAAAAAGATCTCCGCGAACTTGTCGAAGTTCAAATGGATATGGCTGTTCCTCGGCTGGAACATCTTATCACCACTTTGGGAACCATAGCCAATATTGCAACTTTGCTGGGACTTTTGGGAACTGTAACTGGAAATATCAAAGCTTTTGGTGTTTTGGGAAACGGTGGCACAATGGGAGACCCGACTTTGCTTTCTGGTTCTATTGCTGAAGCTCTGATAACTACCGTTGCAGGTTTGTGCGTTTCTATTCCATCTTTAATTTTTCACAATTATTTTGTTTCGCGGGTAAATCACTGCATTGTCGAAATGGAATCTAACGTAACAAGTATTTTGCTCCGCCTGATGGGAAGGACAAGGTAAAATGAGATTAAAAAATAGACGAGGACGCATTTCTGCTACTGTAGATATGACTCCTATGATAGATATTGTTTTTCAACTGATAATTTTCTTTTTTGTTTCTACGACTTTCGCCGTTGTGCCGGGAATTAAACTCAATCTTCCCAAAAGTACAACTGCCGAAGCCAGCACTCTTCAGGGAATTACGATTTATGCGGATGAAGATGGACTGATGTTTTTTAATGATAAAGAAGTTTCAATGGAAACTTTGGGAGACCAGCTTTTGTCTTTTGATACTGGCGACCTTAAAAAAGATGAATTTCCTGTTACTTTGGAAGCGGATTCCCTGGTTACGAACGGAGAAATTGTCAGTATTTTTGATGTGATTCGTAAAAGTGGATATTCCGTCATTAATCTAAGGACGAGCCCAGAAAAATGATAAGATTTAAGAAAATCCCGCTTTTTGGTCCAGATTCTTCTCCTCAAAACACCAGCAATATTTTGTCGCTGGCAGGAACAGCCTTGTTCTGGCTGATTTTCCTTATTTGTATGATTTTTATAAAACTGCCGGCAAAAAAGCCTAAGTACAGGGAAGTTCAGATTGTTTTGTCCAGCCAGAGCCTGAATGAAAATGTAAGGCCGGAAAAAAAAGTGGAAGCTGATGTTGCTGAAAAGGCTACTCTTCTGTCAGAGCCGCTTGTGACAGAGCCTGCCGCAAAAACTCCAGCCCCGGAGCCGGTGACGCCTCCTACGCCAACTCCTGTTCCTGAAAAACAAACTTCCGCCCCGGTGGAAAAATCCCCGAGTCCTAAGACTCAGTCTGCCCCGGTGGCAAAATCTGTCACCCCGGCACCTCAGCCTTCCGCTCCAGTAAAATCTTCCACTTCAGCAAAATCCACACCGCCTGCTGCTCAGCCTAAATCTCCAGCCGTACCCCAGCCTGTTCCTGAAACTCCCCTGGAATTAGCCCTTGACCCGATGGAAGCTTTTGCCCGCCAAACCGCTCAAAAACCGAAAAAACAATTCGACTGGTCTCAATTTGACGACGCAAGCACAACAAGTGAATCTTCAACTGAGGTAGACAATGTAAATGCAAGTGTAAATCCAAGTGCAAGATCCCAGCCTGTTCGAAATAACCTTCCTGCTTTTGAAGGTGCTGCAGCAATTGCAGATACCGGCTCAAATCAAAAAGTAACTTCCAGTTCAAATACTACAAATTCTGCAAAAAACAGGCAGAATAAAAATCAAACTGCGTCTTCCGCAACATCATCTGCTTTGGGAAAAATAGCCAAACAGTCTTACTCGACAAATTCCACAAATGGGGTGGAAGCATCAACAAATGTAAAATCTGCCACATCTGATAGTGGAAAAGTTTTGATTGAAATGTCCAACGGTTCAAGCCGGGCCTTGTTAGAACCTGCAAAACCTGTAATCAATTTGTCCGAAGTGGCTTCTGCTACGATTGATGGTTCCAGAACTGTAAAAATTTCTTTTAAGGTTGTGGAAGGGGGAAATGTTCCAAGAACTTCCATTACAATTACGCCGGAAGCTATTTTGTCCGAAATTGTCAGAAATGAAATTATAGACCAGATTTCTACCTGGCGGTTCGAATCTGCTGATTATACTGCCAATGCGGAATTCGAGTACAAGATTGTGAAGTGGTAAAAATTCCGGGGGTAAGTGCCTTATTTCCACCCATCAACAATTTTCTGAAATTGCTCCAGCAGGCTTAAAATTTCCCCTTGTTTTGAATTATCGTAGTGGAAAGCGAGTCTATCCAGTCTTTTCAAAAGAGGCAGGGCTTCCTGCAATTTTTCCATCGGGACTTTTTCCGGATAATATTCCAGCAAAACGCTGCCGGTTATTTTGTTGTTTTCGACATTTTTGACGGCGTCTGAAGACTTTAAAATCTGCAGGGCTTTTTCGACAATCACACTGTCCTTAAAAACTTGAGCCCGCAATCTGATTCTGCCTGGAAAAAAACTTGAAACTGTCATAAATTACTCCC
>CAVFQN010000147.1:0-7263 GCA_963624615.1 Treponemataceae bacterium
TTAGGGGGAGATAACCTGCATTATCGTCAAGTGAACTATCATCATATTCGTCTTTTAAAATCTTTTTCATGCGGAGGATTGCAGTGTGATTATTTACTACCTCAAAATGACAAGAATAGTTTCCGTATGGCGACCTATATGTCTGGGATTTTATAAAATCCTTAAGAAGATTTTCTTCTGCACAGTCAAATCTTCCAATTGGAGTTGTATAACGTTTATTTCCTGGCTGAAAAATACATCTGTAAAAAATCCATAAATAGGGTTCTTGCTTTTTGGGACTATGGCTGAATTTTTTATACTTTTCTTTGATTGCTTTTAAATCAGTTTCTGAAAATTCATATTCATACCTGCGGCTATCGCCCGCCCTGAAAATATTATTTTCTTTACCGTATTTTTTTTCTGCATATAATGATGGTACAAATAAAAAAATGGGGACTATAAGAAATTATAGATGAACACAATCAAAAATTTTTTCAACACTGTAAAATGTTTTGACTCTCTTCCAGCTGATACTGTAAGAGTACTTGTTGCAAAAGCAAAAAAAGGTGACAAGGTGGCTATATCACAGGTTATTTTATCCCACCAAAAATTTATCTTTTACACAGCAAAAAAATTTGGATTTATCCACAGTAATTTAAAAAAAGAAAATTTTGAAGATATTATGTCTGCTGGCGATATAGGTTTAATGGAAGCAATCAATCGTTATGATTCCACAAAAAGCACAAGTTTTTTTACATGTGCAGAATTCGGGATTAGAAATGCCCTGGAATATAATGCCCATAATTCAAGAAAAGACCTTTATCTTCCTATTGCAAAAACAAAAGAACTTTCTTCTATCAAAAAGCTTATTGCTAACTGTGAAAATATCAAAAAAGATATGATCCAGGAAGAAAAAATTGAATACGCCGCAAAAGCAACTGGTAAATCTGTGGAGGGAATCAAAGAAATTCTTACTTGGGATAGCTGCGAAACATCCATAGAAGAAAATCGTGAAAAGAAAAAAACTTCTTTACAAGTATTTTCGTGCAATCAGACTCAGATAGTTGATGATGAAATTATGAAAGGTCAGGTCAAAACTTTTGTGACTAAGGCACTATCAAGTATTCCAAAACGCCATCAATTTATCATTGCCAATCATTTTGGAATTGGGTGCGAAAAACTCCGTCTTAGCCAAATTGCAAACAAAATGGATATTACAAAGCAGAGAGTTGCTCTGATTGAAAAGGAAGGTTTTAGCCTTATTCTTAATGGGAATTATGCAAAACAGTTGAAAGAATTTATAAGCTAGGAAAATTGGGATTGGGAAACTGGAGGATTTGATGAAGGGGGATTTTAGAACGAGGAGGATTTCCCTAAATCCTATCCACTGGCACATCTGCCGAATAATCCACGCCGGCAATATCAAAACCATTCACAGCATAAAAATCGTGAATATAACCTTTTACATCGCACAGTTCGTGGAAATTTTCATCATTTGCAAGGATCATCAACCTGGCAGCTTCTTTTTGGACATCTTCTCGGAGTTCAGCTTCGTCCAGGCGGATTCTGCCCTGAGAATCCAAGGGGATTTTCCCCCCGCAATACAATCTTTCTGCAAAAAGCCTGTCCATCTGTTCGATGCAACCTTCGTGAATTCCCTTTTCCTTCATAATTTTGAACAAAACCGACAAATACAAAGAAATTACAGGAATTACGGCAGAAGAGCGAGTTACAACGCCTTTATTTATGGAGATAAAAGCCCCACCGCCCAACTTATCCGCCAGCAGCTTATTCAAAACCCGACTCGTATCTTCCAAATGTTTTTTTGCATGGCCAATCGTACCGTCCCGATAAATCGGGTAAGATTCCACCGGACCAATGTAAGAATAGGCCACAGTTCTACAACCAGGAGCCAGAACATCCGCTTCCAAAAGCTGGCTAATCCAAAGATCCCAGTCTTCGCCCCCCATGACCTTTACAGAATTTTTGATGTCATCTTCCGTCGCAATTTCCGACTCACCATCAACAAGACAATCCTGCAAAATATTTATCCCCCAGCCCTTGTAGTAGCAGTCCTGAGTTTTTACACAAGAATGATAAACCTGGCCGGTATCTGGATCCGTTCTGGTAGATGAAGCAATACTGTAAATTATCAAATCGAATTTGCGACCAAGTTTTTTTGCTTCTTCAATCACCATTTTTCGGGTTTGGTGGGAATAAACATCAGCATTGTAAGTTTTAGAAAAAAGCCCAGCTTCATCAGCAGCCCGATCAAAAGCCAGATTGTTGTACCAGCCGGGAGTGGCAGTTTTATTTTCCAAAGGTTCTTTTTCGTAAGAAAGTCCGATTGAGTCCGCTCCATACTCAAAAGCAGCAGTAATCCTGGAAGCAAGCCCGTAGCCGGTAGAAGCACCCAGAACCAAAACGAATTTTGGTCCCTCGCCACCCTCGCTCGACGTCTTTATTCCACGCTTAATTTTTTGATTTTTTGCAAAGTCAATCAGATTTTGAGTTTCTTTCGCACACCCCACCGGATGAGCATTCATACAAATATTAGCACGAACCTTCGGTTTTATAATCATAAGTAACCTCTTACGGTCAACCCTGCCGCCCCTTTTTCAGCATCTTCCTTAAATTCTATCCATCCTAGCTACATCTGCCGAATAATCTACGCCCTCAACATCAAATCCGTTTGTAGCATAAAAATCGTGCTTGTAGCCTTCCAAATCACAAACCTGGGCAATATTATCATCATTTACAATCGCCATCAGCTTGTTCACTTCTTCCTGAACATCAGGCTGCATTTCCAAATCATCAACACGAATACGATTTTCTTCATCAACAGGAACTTTTCCGGCAGAAGAATTTTCGCCAGTGTAAAGACGTTCAGCAAAAAGGCGCTCCATCTGTTCAATACAACCTTCGTGAGTTCCCTTAGCCTTCATCACCTTAAACAAAATAGAAAGATAAAGGGAGATAATAGGGATAACAGCCGAAGACCGAGTTACAAGCCCCTTGTTAACAGAAACATAAGCCCCACCATTCAATTCTTTGGCAAGTTTTTCGTTCAAAGTGTGGGCAGTAGCTTCCAGATGTTTTTTAGCCTGGCCGATAGTTCCATCGCGGTAAATTGCATGACTGAGTTCTGGGCCAATATAAGAATAAGCCAAAGTTCTGCACCCTTCAGCCAAAACCCCGGCAGCCGCAAGCTGATCAATCCAAAGCTGCCAATCCTCACCCCCCATAACCTTTACAGTGTTGGCGATTTCTTCTTCGCTGGCAGGTTCAGCCGCAGAATCCTTCAATTTATTTGTCAAAATATCAATTCCCTTACCGGCGTAAGTTTTGCCAATAGGTTTAATCACAGATTTATAAAGAATATGATTTCCGTCAGGACTATTCGGATCAACCTTGTCAGGGTCAGTTCGCACAGGCGAAGCCAGAGAATAAATAACCAGGTCAAACTTTTTGCCAGCCTTTTTTGCTTCCTCGATAATCATTTTTCGAGTTTCGTGACTAAAAGCATCTGCCGAAAAAGTTTCTGTAAAAAGCCCTTCTGCCTTACAAGCCCGGTCAAAGGCCAGATTGTTATACCAGCCAGGAGTCCCCCCCTTAGTTTCAGTTCCAGCCTTTTCAAAAGAAACGCCGATTGTATCAGCCCCATACTCAAAAGCAGCTGAAATACGACTTGCAAGACCATAACCAGTAGAACAACCCAAAACCAGCACAAATTTAGGACCATTTCCACCCTCTTTCAGAGCCTTTGTCCCACGTTTTGCCTTCTGTGCCTTCACATAAGCAATCTGATTTTCCACTTCTTTTGCACAACCAATCGGATGAGCATTCAAACACATGTTTGACCTGACCATAGGCTTTATAACTGCCATAATTTACCTCTTTTAATTTTTATTTTTTTATGGGCGGCTTTTTTGCTTCGCAAAAAAACAGGCTATTCGCCCTTCGCTACCGCTCATCCTCCTCGGCCCCCTCTGTTGCCAGAGAGGGCCTGCGGTGGACTGCTACGCAGGGGCTACTATCCTTGCCGCGTTTACCAATTTTTCATTTTCCTAGATTTTCTTAAATACAACACAAGCATTGTGCCCACCAAATCCCAAAGAACAAGACGCCGCTCCATTAATCTGGCAGGCTTTACCAACATTTGGAGTGTAATCCAAATCACAACCATGTTCCAAATCCGGATTATCCAGATTAATTGTTGGTGGAACAAAATTTTCTTCCATAGCTTTCACCGTAATCACCGCTTCAACAGCCCCAGCGGCCCCAATCATATGGCCAGTTTCACTTTTCGTAGAAGAAATATGCAATTTATAAGCATAATCCCCAAAAACATTCTTCAACATCAAAGATTCCGCAGAATCATTTGCTGCAGTAGAAGTTCCATGAGCATTGTAATATTGAATATCCTGAGGCTGCATATCAGCATCCAAAAAAGCCTTTTTCATTGCAGCAGCCCCACCAGCCCCATCAGTACAAGGAGCAGTAATATGGTAGGCGTCCGAAGAAGCCCCATACCCAGCCAATTCCGCATAGATATGAGCCCCACGAGCCTTAGCATGCTCATATTCTTCCAGAACGAGGACAGCAGCCCCCTCCGCCATAATAAAACCAGAACGGTCGCGGTCAAAAGGTCGGCAGGCTTTTTGCGGATTATCATTAAACTTAGTAGTCAAAGCAGACAAAGCCTGATAGGCCCCAATGCTAAAACCAGTGATATTTGCGTCAGTTCCACCAGCCAGACATAAATCCATACGACCAGAACGAATCATATCCAAACCAAGCCCCAGGGCGTCAGTTCCAGAAGCACAGGCCGTAGAAACAGTCAAAGAAGAACCATGAATACCAAAATAAATTGCAACATTGGCAGCCGCTTCGTTATTCAAAATAAGAGGTGCCGTCAAAGGCGGAATTCGATTAACCCCAGACGCAGGATCCAGATATTTTTGATAAGCCGTTTCCAATTCAGCAGAAAGCCCAACCCCAACGCCAGCTACAATTCCAGTAGAATCATTTGCCAGATCGTCTTTTGCAAGCCCCGCATCTTTTACCGCCTCAATACTGGCTCCCAGCAAAAACTTAGTCATGCGACTGGTTTTTCTGGATAATTTGTGGTCAACCCCATAATCATCAAGCGTAAAATTCTTCACCTCTCCCGCAATCTGAGCCTGATGCTTACTCGCATCAAAAAGTGTGATATTTGTAATGCCAGATTTTCCATTTTTTACAGCTTCCCAGGTATCTTTTACATTATTTCCTACCGACGAAACCGCTCCAAGCCCTGTTACGACAACTCTTCTTTGTGTCATATTTTCTCCATTTAAAATAATATGGCTCTAATTTATCACACTTAATGAATAGTTTAAATAATAGTTAAGTATGACACTTTTTGTCAATATGTCAAAAATAATATCAAAATTACGAGCAACTTACATAGGTTTATACAAAACCGCTACGTAGTCATCGCCTTCCACCAGACCTGCCACTGTCCAGCCTATATCACTAGGGTCTAAGTCCTCAAGGCTTGTATCATCACCAATCAAATCATCAATGCTGGTATCTCCACCTTCAAAATCATCAAGATTTACACCTCTTGTAGCCAAATCATCAAGAGTTATATCAAGATTTGACCCAATATAATCTGCAACTATATCAATACTTGCAAAATCCTCAAGGCTCACAGCATTTTCAAAGATTTTATGTTCTTCCACTCTTACAATGTATTTTTCGTAAGTTGAATCATAAACCGCATGCAAAAGTCTCGTGCATTTCTTAGTTGTCACAGACACAATATTTGTATCGTCTATATAATAATATTCCTGTTCAGACCAAGTTTCAGGAGTTGACCACACATCAGAACCAACAGTAATTTTGTATCCATAAGAACCGGCATATCTTCCGTCATAACCATTATCAATAAAAGTTGAAGGGCTATATTTGTAAGAAGTATAATACCCACTATCAATCTCAGTAGTTTCCGTCAATGCAACATCATCACTAGTCAGTTCTTGAGAACCAGTTCCCTGCAAGTCCCCCTTAGGATTACAATCTACATACCCATATACAAACTGCCTAAAACTTTTTTCAACTTTTGTTATGTTTGAACCAGCAAAGTTCAAAACAGAATCTTTCATCTCTTTTATTTTTGCTAAAGCAGAATTTTCATCCAAGTCTTTTACTGTAGGAAAATCTCTGGTTACAGAGAGTCTTAAATCATTATACTTACAGTCTACACTGTAGCCCGTAAAATATTCCTGGTTTGCCGCATACCAAGTTGCTTCCGGAGTTGTTGTTGCAGCTGTACAAGTGGCCAGAGTATTATCAAACCAGCCATCATATGCTGTCCCAGAATAATTTCCACTTATTCCAAAAGAATATTCTTTACCACTTTCTGTAAAAGGAAAATTAAAACTACAAGAACCTTTTTCATTCAAAGAATCAGGGACATCTAAAGAAAATCCTGTGGTATTTTCCAAAATACAAGCATTTTTTAGGTTATGCTCTGAACCAACAAGGTCGCTATAACTTACAGTAACCTTAATTCCTTCGTCGCAGGCTTCCGTTGTTATTGTAAGAAGTTCAGAAGTTTCATCATCACTAGAATTTGCCACTTTTTTAAGCACAAAATTAATCTCGTTATTACCTTCTGTCAGCGATTTTTTTACAGTTCCCGCCTTATAACAAACTTCGTTATCTATCAAAATACAAGCATCAATAGACAACTCGCAAGCAACAGGCAAATCGTCTATAAAATAAACCGTCGTTTCCAGATTTTCAGAACTAACTTCCCACAGTTTTTCAATAGGAGAATCCAAACTTACACCAGAAATCACAATCTTAAACTGACAGGCGTCCGCACTTTGCCCAGAAGAATCTGTCAAAGACTTAAAAATCGTCTTTGAAAAAGCAAATTCGACAGAAGATTTTGGATTTTCGGAATTTTCTAAGTCGGAATTTATTAATTTGCAGGACGCCGTTGTCAACAAGGCAAATAAAACTAGGAAAATAAAAGATTTTTTGGAAAAAAGAAAATTTCTAACAGAAAGCATCATAACTCCTCCTCTATATAATATTATGGGCATCTCTGAAAAACTATCAAAGATAATTTTTTAGAAAAGCCCTATTATAACCAATTTTTTTCAAATGATAAATTATATTTTTCTGGATGATTTTGGCAGTTTACCAGTTATTTTTCCTCCCACCCAATCATTCCACTTGCGTCATCAGCAAAAACCAGGGCGATTTTGTGGGTAGTTTTGCCATTCACAC
>CAVFQN010000148.1:0-4188 GCA_963624615.1 Treponemataceae bacterium
TACCCGCCGGCAGGTACAGCGTAATTTTTCTGATAATTTGAAAAAACATTTTAAGGTTTTGGAAAAACTGGATAAGATTTGTTATAGACATTAAGGACATCTTCTAAGTCTTGGAAATAGCAAGACTTAGAAGTGTGCGTTTTCAAAATTACCTCTAAAAATTGTAATTTTTAGAGGTTCCCTTAAATCTCAGTTCCTTTTTCTTCGATTTTTTTCTGTACGTATTTTACAAAATCTTCGAGTTTCATTGTTTCTTGTGGCTTTTTGCTTGAGAAACGGTATCGTACGCAAACAGAACCTTCATCTTTTTCTTTTTGTCCTACAACAAGAATGTATGGAGTTCTGTGTTCCTGAGAAATTCTCTTGATTTTAGCCTTCATGTTATCATCATCAAGATAGGCTTTTGCTCGAATGTCATTTGCTACCAAAGTTTCTTCAATCTTTTTTGCATAATCATCGAATTCTGGAGAAACAGGTACAACGGCAGCCTGTTCAAATGCCAGCCAAGTAGGGAAGGCACCTGCAAAGTTTTCAATCAAAATACCAAGGAATCGTTCCATTGAGCCCAAAATTGCACGGTGGAGCATTACAGGGTGATGTTTTTGATTATCAGCACCAATATAAGTTGCATCAAGGCGTTCTGCAGATGGTAACTGGAAATCAGCCTGAATTGTACCGCACTGCCATTCACGTCCCAGGCAGTCATAAAGTTTGAATTCAAGTTTAGGACCGTAGAAAGCACCTTCTCCCGGCTGAATTTCATATTCAAGACCAGCTTCGTGGCAAGCGTCTGCCAGGGCTTTTTCTGCACGTTCCCAAGTTGCCAGATCACCTACATGGTCTTCCGGCATTGTTGAAAATTTTACAACTAAATCATCAAATCCAAAATCATGATAAACATTTTTCAAAAGTTTACAGAATTTTGCGACTTCTGCAGCAACCTGGTCTTCTGTACAAATAATATGGGCGTCGTCCTGGACAAAACCACGAACCCTCATAATTCCGTGTAAGGTTCCAGACGGTTCATTACGAACATCATGTCCAAATTCTGCAAGACGCATTGGAAGGTCTTTGTATGAACGCTGTTTTGACTTGAAAATTTCAAGAGCACCAGGGCAGTTCATCGGTTTAATTGCAAACATACGTTTTTCAGATTCTGTGATAAACATATTCTGCTGGTAATGTCCCCAGTGACCAGATCTTTCCCAAAGACTGCGCGGCATGATTGCAGGTGTGTTTACTTCAAGATAACCATCACGGCGAACCTGCTTTCTCATGTAATCCTGAATTGTTGTATAAATTGTCCATCCATTTGGATGCCAGAAAATCTGTCCTGGATCTTCCGGATCAAGATGAAATAAATCCATTTCCACACCAAGCTTACGATGATCTCGTTTTTCAGCTTCGGCGAGCATTGTCAGATAATCTTTCAAATCGTTTGGTTTTGCAAAACAAAGAGCATAAACTCGGGTCAACATCGGGCGGTTTGAATCTCCACGCCAGTAGGCCCCTGCAATTTTATTCAATTTGAAAGCCTGGCCGTTAATTTCTTTTGTATTTGCAACATGAGGACCACGGCACAAGTCAAGAAAATTATCCTGCTGGTATGTGGTGATTGTTTCACCGTCAGGTAAATCATTTATCAATTCAATTTTATAAGGCTGGTCTGCAAAAAGTTTCAAGGCTTCTTCTTTAGAAACTTCAGTACGCACAAAATCAAAATTACCAGCAATAATTCGTCTCATCTCTTTTTCTACTGCAGGAAAATCGGTTTCGGTGAATTTTGTGTCCTTTGGAAATTCAAAATCATAGTAAAATCCGTTATCAATAGCAGGACCAATTGCAATTTTTGTCCCTGGGTAAAGCTTCAAAATAGCTTCTGCCATAACGTGTGCACAACTGTGTCTTACAGTCTGCAATTTCTCATCAACAGCCATTTTTATTATCTCCCATTAAAATCTTATATGTAATTTGATTATTATACTTCTTTGTAAGATTTTGCTCAATTAGGGGGATTTTCCTGTCAATCTATGTTCTTAAAATCCATTTCACAAAATCAAAATAATCATTATATTTTACATTATGATAAAGAAACAAATTGAAGATATTGAACTAAAAAATCATTTGGATTCGCTTGAAGATGATAAATTGCGGATTTTTACCATGGCTGATGGCCGAGTGAGAGGGGCACTTTTTCATGGCAGCAGATTTGTAAATCAGATTCGCCTCCAGCATAATCTGGGGATTTTGGAAACTTATATTTTGGGGCAGGCTTCTTTGTGTGCAGCCCTCACAATCCCTATGATGAAGGATAAAGAGCATACAATTATAAAATTTGATGGTACAGGGCTTGCTGATGGTTATAATGTCGAAGCTGATTCTACCGGCTATGTGCGTGGTTATTTGTATAATGATCACATAAAACTTGAAAAGCCTTTGGAAAACTGGAATTTAAAGCCTTTTTTGGGGCCTGGAAATATTACATTTAGTCGAGTTCATAAAGATGATAAATTTCCCCAGTCTTCAACTGTAGATGTAGCTGGAGAAAATATTGCAGCTGATTTTGCCTCTTATTTCGCCCAGTCAGAGCAGATAAATACCGCTTTTAATTCAAGCATTCAGTTTGATAAAAAGGGCAGGGTGATTGGGGCTGGAGCTATGTATCTTCAAATTATGCCAAAAACAGGTGGAACTGCGAAATTTGGTTCCCAGGTAGACAGTCATCAAGATGAGGATATAGATGAAGAAAAACTTTTGACAAAAGTTGAAAATGCTTTTAAGGCTTGCCCAAGTATTGGCCAGCTTTATTCAGAAAAAGAGGTTGATTCAGAAGATATAATTTTGGGCTTATTCCGAGAATTTAAGCCTATTATTACGATGAAGCGTGATATTGTTTTTGATTGCCCTTGCAACGAAGATTATTATCTGCAGTATTTGAAAAATCTTCCAAAATCTCAGATTGATGATTTTAAGAAAAATGGTCCCGATCCATTGGAAATTACCTGCCGAAATTGTGGCAGCATTTATTATATTCCGACTTCAAAAATTTAGAAGGCGTTTAATTAAAGGAAACTAAAAATTGCAATTTTTAGAGATGCCTTTAAATTACAAGTTTAATCGCAAAACTTGACAATAGGATTTTTGATTATTATATTTAGTATGAAACAAATTAATTGGGGGTGCACCGGTTTCGACGGAATCGCGAAATCTTGTACTGCAAGTAAGGGTGAAGGTCCTTTGAACTGACAAAAAAATAACTGCAATTTTCGCAAGAAAAGAAGAAGAAGCTGACGAAGCTTACTTCGAAGCAGAAGCACTCGCTGCGTAAGCACCTGTGCAGGAAGCCAGTTGACCCTGTTCCGCGTCGGCTGAACTTCTTTCACCTTATCGGGACTTGCCAATTACTGTGTCTGGTCTTTAATTGGGACTTTTTAATCAGAATACGGAGGCGACGCTTGTTATGCTGCTACCGGCTCCCGACAAATACCTCGCATAACTAAACCTGTAGATGTACCTGGTTTACTTTTTCGGACGGGGGTTCAATTCCCCCCACCTCCATCAAACAAATCCGGTTATAAAAAAAATCCTGATCTTCCAAGATCAGGATTTTTTTTATGCAATTTTAATTTGCTCTCTTATTTTTATTCACCGTCGTGATTCATATTGTGGAATTTCTGCTGATACTTTTTAAGCATTGCAACAGCATTTTTCTTTCCGTTGTAAACAAATCCGCCATTCCAGTATTCCAAAGCTGCAAACAAAGCGTTACCACCATCCTGGCTGTCAGATTCCTTTGTACGGAATGAAACATAATTAGAAAGTTCCATAAAATCATTATTGTGTAAACATTCAAGACGCTTCCTGTTGAATTCATTCCATTTTTCTAAGTCCTGAAATCCGTCTCCTTCGTCTTGTACAATAATGTGGGCATGTGTAGGACTGAATGAATACCAAACAGTTACTTTCTTATTAATATCACAGTGGTTACCGTGTTTTACAGCATTTTTGATAACTTCACTAATCTGCTGTTCAAGAAGGTTTAATTCTTTAATTTCTGTTGGTGCCGATTGAACAATTAACAATGTAAAGTAGCGAATCTGCCTAAAATCAGAAGGAAATTCCTTCTTAAGCATATTAGTTTTATCAAACAAAGGATCATTTTCATCAGATCTAAGTTCTTTTAATTCC
>CAVFQN010000149.1:0-2655 GCA_963624615.1 Treponemataceae bacterium
TTGCAGGCTGCAAAACAGAACAAAACTCCTGCCATCAAAATTGTGGCAAGAACCTTTAAGTTTTTTTCATTTCATTTTTCACCTACTTTTTTGTCTTTTTATCCTCTTTTGTAAAATTTTCTTTGAAAATGTAACTATTTACTATTAATTTATATTATATGAGTATGAGCAACAGTGATGAAATTTTGGGACAAGAAACAGGAACTTCAAATCTGCCTGTTCCCAATCCTTCAAATCTTTCAAATCAAAATGATTTTTACAAAGTAGCCTTTCAATTCCAAAAGATAATGATGCTTTACGAAAGTGCTGTAAAGCAAATTGAAACAAAACTTGATATTTTAAACAAAGAAAATACCGTAAACCGAAAACGAAATCCTATAGATACTGTAAAAAGCAGGGTTAAATCGCCAGATTCAATTGCAAAAAAGCTGGAAAAAAGAAATCTTCCGGTAACTTTTGAATCTATGATAAAAAACTTAAATGATATTGCCGGAGTTCGGGTAATTTGTCCTTATATTTCGGATATTTATTCTGTAAGAGAAATGCTTTTAAAACAGCCGGATATTACCCTCATAAAAGAAAATGATTATATCCAAAATCCGAAAAAAAGCGGTTATCGAAGTCTGCACCTTGTAGTTGAAATTCCTGTTTATCTTTCCAAAACCGAACATAATGTCCGGGTAGAAATTCAGCTTAGAACTATTGCAATGGATTTTTGGGCCAGTCTTGAACATCAGTTGCATTATAAAAATGAAGCAGACGTTCCCGACTCTATTCGCAGGGAACTTTTCCGGGTGGCAGAAACAATTGCAATGACAGACCGCGAAATGGAAGAAATTGCCCTGGAATTGCAGGCTCTGGACTAATATTCTTTTACAGGCTTTATCAGGAGGAAAAAAAATGCAAAATTCTTTTTCAAAAGTTCAGATGTATGACGAAAACCCGAAATGGGAACAGGCAATAAAAAGGGAAATCCCCATTTACGGCAGAAATAACGAAATCCGGAGTAATTTTGAAAGGGACTACACCAGAATCCTCCACTCCCAGGCTTTCCGCCGGCTAAAACACAAGACCCAGGTCTTTTTTGCCCCCCACAACGACCATATTTGCACCAGAATGGAACACGTTATGCACGTCGCTTCGGTTGCCACTACAATTTCAAAATATCTGGGACTGAATGACCAGCTTGCAAACGCAATTGGAATGGGTCATGATATTGGCCACGCCCCTTTTGGCCACCACGGAGAAGATTGTCTGAACAGGCTTTTGGAACAAAAAGAAGGTCACAACGCCCCCAAAAAATTCTGGCACGAAAGAAACAGTTTATTTTTTGTAGATTACATAGAAACCCTGCAAGATCCAAACGGCGTAGAGCAGCCTTTAAATTTGACTTATGCAGTCCGCGACGGTCTGATTTGCCATTGCGGCGAAATTGACCAGCAGGGAATAAAACCGCGAAATGAAGCCATAGATTTGTACTCGATGAAACGTCCCGGTTTTACTCAGCCCTACACCTGGGAAGGCTGCGTCGTAAAAATTGCAGATAAAATTGCCTACCTGGGCCGCGATATTGAAGACGCCAGGGCTTATCATATTCTGGACATGGCTTCTTACCGCCAGCTGAGGGAAATTGTCGGGTCAACTTTAGGATTTGAACACAAGGGAGCCCACGCCCTCAGAAGTGGAAAAGCGGTAAACACCAGCACCCTTATAAATGATTTGATTATGGATTTATGCCAGCAGTCATCGCCAGAAAAGGGGCTTTGTTTTTCTGATGAATATTTTAAATTTATCCTGGAACTCAAAAAATTCAATTTTGCCTGCATTTACAATCACTGGCGGCTTAAAGAATTTTCAATTTACGCAGAAAACGTAATTTCGACAATTTTCAGGACTCTAAAAAGGTCTAAAATTTACGCAGAAACAGGCAGAATTGCCCAGGCCCTAAAATATTATCCTAAACTTTGTTCAACTTTTGAAGACTGGCTCATAAAATATACAGCCTACCAGCCTTACATCGTAGAAAAGCACAGTTTTGTTGACAGGAAGGCCATTCTAAAATACAACACGAAACCTGTTTTTGACCTGCACGACGAAGAATCCTTTACAAAATGCATTATTGAATACATTTCCGGCATGACAGATCAATTTGCAATCCAGGTTTACGAAGAAATCATCACTTTTTAGACTGATTTTTGGCCTGATTTCTGAACAGTTCCAGACATTCTGTTTCTGGCAGAGGGCGGCTGTACAAAAATCCCTGGATATAATCGGCACCGGCCTTTTCTACCAGTTGATTTTGATTATTTGTTTCTACCCCTTCAACCAAAATCTTCAAATCAGCCCCTTTGAACGTGCTTATAAGATGGGCAAAAAGATTTTCCGCGTTTTTATTATCTTCCATCATCAAAACTAAAGAACGGTCAAATTTGATTGTTGAGAAAGGAAGCCCAATTACGTTTGAAAGATTTGAATAGCCGGTTCCAAAATCGTCCAGGTAGAATTTTATGCCAGCGTTTGCAAGCTGAGTCATATTTCCGCAGACGAGTTCAAAATTTTCGATAAAAATACTTTCTGTAATTTCCATGATGATGTTGGAAGGCTTTAATCCAAAGCGTTCAATTGTTTCAAGAACGTTGGTTACAAGATTAGGAT
>CAVFQN010000150.1:0-4250 GCA_963624615.1 Treponemataceae bacterium
TGGCTGTTTGTGAAAACATTTTGGCTTGTGTCCGCGAATTGACTGGCTGGTCACGCCTTAAGGGCTGCCTTATTTGTGGAACCGGAATATTTTTGATTTCGTTGACAACCGCTTTAGGTTACAGCGTATTTAAATTCCAGCCTTTTGCCGAAGGAACTGCCTGGCTTGATTTCTGGGATTTTATTGTAAGTAACAATCTTTTGCCTTTGGGATCTCTGGTTTTTGCCCTTTTCTGGTGTACAAAATATGGTGCCGGCTGGAATAAATTGCTGGAAGAAGCAAATGAAGGCAAAGGTATGAAAGTTAAAAACTGGATGAAAGTTATTTTCGCCTGGTTTGTACCAGTTTGTATTCTTGCCATTTACATAATCGGGCTGGTAACTTTTAGTTGGAAGTAGGAAATGGCTTAGCGATGGTAGCCCCTGCGTAGCAGTCGACCGCAGGCCGACAGGCCAAGGACGACGAGCGTTAGCGAGGGGCGGACGTAGCGACGGCACGCAAGTGCCGTAAGCCCCTTAAAAAACTAAAAAAATCATTTAAAATTCTGAACGCCGTCCAAATCCAGGGTTGCAAATAAGTCATCTATGGTTTCGCGACGGCGGATTTCTTTAAAAGAGCCATCATCACGCATCAAAATTTCACCACAACGAAGTTTTCCATTGTAATTAAAGCCCATAGCACGTCCATGAGCCCCAGCATCGTGAATGATGATATGGTCACCAATTTCGATTTTCGGAAGAGGGCGGTCAACGGCGAATTTATCGCAATTTTCGCAAAGAGACCCCACAACATCGTAAATATGATCTTTTGGAGCATTTTCCTTGCCACTGACGGTTACTTCGTGGTAAGCACCATACATTCCAGGGCGCATTAAATCTGCCATACAAGAATCTGTACCGATATATTCCTTGTAAATATGTTTTTCGTGAATGGCGGTCGTGATGAGCCAGCCGTAAGGGCCGGTAATTGGGCGACCACATTCCCAGTGGATTTCCATAGGATCCAGGCCGGCTGGAAGCAAAATGCGGTCATATTCCCCACGGATTTTTTGTGCGATGTAATCATAATCAACGGCAACCTGGTCTGGCTTGTAAGGAATACCAATTCCGCCTCCCAAATCGACAAATTCTATGCGGGCACCGGTTTTTTCTTTAATTTCAACTGCAAGTTCAAAAAGGAGTTTTGCGGTATCGACAAAAAAATCAGGATTGAGTTCGTTGGAAGCGACCATTGTATGCAGGCCAAAGCGCTTTACCCCTTCATCTTTGCAGATTTTGTAGGCCTGGATAATTTGTTGGCGGGTAAGGCCGTATTTTGCTTCTTCTGGTTTTCCGATGATAGAATTGCAGCCTTGTTTATCTTTTCCCGGATTGTAGCGGAAGCAGATTTCTTCGGGGAGTTTTCCGAGGTGTTTTTTCAGATAATCAATATGGGTGATGTCGTCCAGATTGATGATATTTCGTCTTTCGTAGGCAAATTTGTATTCAGCGGCAGGAGTTTCGTTTGAAGTAAAAAGAACTTTATCGCCTTTTACGCCAGCCATTTCGGAAAGCATAAGTTCTGGCAGGGAAGAACAGTCTGTTCCGCAACCTTCTTCTGCAAGAATTTTGATGATGTAGGGATTTGGGCAAGCTTTTACGGCAAAATGTTCAACGAATTTTGGGAAAATGCTGAAAGCTTTTGTAAATTTCCGCATATTTTCGCGGATTGCCTTTTCATCATACAGATAAAATGGGGTTGGAAAATCTTTTACCAGATTATCAAGTTGTGCTTTAGTTAATGGAAAATTTGAACTCATAAAATACCTCGTTGTGAAATTATGGCAAAATCGGGGGGGAGTATCAAGCAAAATCAAAAAAACTAAAATTCTAATAATATTAGGTGAAATTCATTAATGCTAAATAATGGTGATAGTGTTAATATAGAGGTAAAACGTTTTCGCTGAAAAACAGCAATTTTGCACCTTTCGTGCTGCTGCCAGGGCGGAATTTTCAATAGGAGAAAATATGCGAATTAAATCTGTTTTTTCTCATAGTTTTGAGAAATATGGAAAGGTTCTTACAGGTTATGATGTAACAGACCTTTTGAAAAAATTGGATGAAACTACTGACAAGCCTGCAAATGCCACAATTTATGAGCCGGGGGATGCAGGTCTTGAATCTTTACCTATCGCTAAAGAGTTCAGTGATAATGCTTACGGAGGAATGCCAATCCAGGTTGGCTACTGTAACGGCAACAATACAAAATTGAACTGTCTGGAATATCACCGCGGTTCAGAATTGAATATCCCTGCAAATGATATGATTCTTTTGCTGGCATCTCTTCAGTCTGTAAAAAATGGAAAATTGGATACAGGTGCTGTTGAAGCTTTCTTTGTTCCAAAAGGAACTGTCGTAGAAGTTTACGAAACAACCCTCCACTATGCACCTTGTAACGCCATCGTAGACGGCCAGGTTAGCAAAGAAGGATTCCGTGTTGTTATCGTTCTACCAAAGAACACAAACACCGAAAAGCCTGCAATCACAGAAAAAAATCTGGAAGATAAATTGCTTTGGGCCCGCAACAAATGGCTCATCGCTCACCCAGATTCTAGCGAAGCAAAGGCTGGTGCCTTTGTTGGACTTACTGGAAGAAATATCGACATTTCTTCAAAGTAATCAGAAAAATAATCAAAACTTGAAAACCGATTGCTGAAAAAGCTGGAAATCAGCAAAATCAGCAATCTAAACATAATCATTATAGGAGCAAATTATGATGAAAAACATTCCAGATGTAAAATTGGGAATTATTGCTGTTAGCCGTGACTGCTTTATCAGAACACTTTCTGAATCACGAAGAGAAGCAATCGTAAAGGCTTATGGATCTGATCTTTATGAATGTAAAGTTACAGTTGAAAACGAAAAAGACATGCTTAAAGCTGTTGAAGACGTAAAAAAAGCCGGCTGTAATGCTCTTTGTGTTTTCCTCGGAAACTTTGGTCCGGAAACACCAGAAACTTTAATTGCTAAAAACTTTGCTGGCCCGGTTATGTATGCTGCCGCTGCAGAAACAAGTTACAAAAACGGCGGACTTATTGACGGTCGTGGCGATGCTTATTGTGGCGTTTTGAACTGTTCTTACAACTTGGGATTGCGTCATCTTAAAGCTGTTCTTCCAGAATATCCAGTTGGAACTGCAGAAGAAGTTGCTCAGATGATGAAAGACTTTGTTCCAGTTGCACGTGCTTTGATTGGACTTTCTAGTCTCAAAATCATTACATTCGGACCACGCCCACAGGACTTCTTTGCTTGTAACGCTCCAATTAAAGGACTTTATGATATTGGCGTTGAAATTGAAGAAAACTCTGAACTGGACCTCCTCGTTTCTTACAAAGCCCACAAAGACGATCCTCGTATCAATGAAGTTGTTGAAGATATGGCAAAAGAACTCGGTGCAACAGGAAACAATCACCCAGGAATCTTGCCAAGAATGGCTCAGTTTGAACTTACTTTGCTTGACTGGGCAGAAGGTCACAAAGGTGCCCGCGATTACGTTGTATTTGCAGACAAATGTTGGCCAGCATTCCCAGAAGCATTCGGATTTGAACCTTGCTATGTAAACAGCCGCCTTGCAAGCCGCGGAATTCCAGTTGCCTGCGAAGTTGATATTTTCGGTGCACTTTCAGAATACATCGGAACTTGTATTACTGGCGAACCAGTTACTTTGCTCGACATCAACAACACAGTTCCAGCAGATTTGTACGAAGACGAAATCAAAGGAAAAACATCTTATCCTTACAAACTCAACGATACATTCATGGGCTTCCACTGTGGAAATACTCCATTCTGCCGCTTGAACAAAGACCGCAAACCTGGCGTAAAATATCAGTTGATTCAGCATCGTTTGCTTGAACCAAAAGGAAGCGAACCAGATTTCACACGCGGAACTTTGGAAGGCGATATTGCTGCCGGCGATATTACATTCTTCAGATTGCAGACTCGCCCAGACACAAAACTCCAGGCTTACGTTGCTCAGGGTGAAGTTCTTGAAGCTGCAACTCATTCATTTGGTGGAATTGGTGTATTCGGTATTCCAGAAATGGGTCGTTTCTACCGCCACGTTTTAGTTGCAAAACAGTATCCACATCACGGAGCTGTAGCATTTGGCCACGTTGGAAAGTATTTGTGGACAGTTTTCCAGTATCTGGGAATTGAAGACATTGCTTACAACCAGCCAGCTGGAGTTCTGTATCCTACAGAAAATCCTTTTGC
>CAVFQN010000151.1:0-5140 GCA_963624615.1 Treponemataceae bacterium
AATTATAATTTTTAATAGTTGAAAAGTTATCCACAAAAAATGTGGATAACTTGTGAATATTGTGGATAACTTGTGTTTCACATGAAATATAGACTAAAAAGAAAAGAGCTGGTCAAAAAATTGACCAGCTCCTGCCTGATGTATTTACACCCATAAACTAAATTAAAATTGTTATTAGCTTTTCCCCAATCTTTATTATTAGATAAAAAAAAGATTTTGTCAATTAAAAATTAAAGTTTTTAACTACCTACCGTTAGTTATCTTTTTCTTCATTTTTATCTTCAACTTTATCAATTCCAACCAAGTAATCAGGTTCTTTTACATTTACAATCTTAACGCCAGAAGCTCCTTGCCCCTGCTCTTTTATTTCTGAAGCTCTGAAACGTAAAGTTTTACCCTGGCTTGTCATACAAACAAGTTCATCTGTTTCTTTTACGTTGAGGGCACCAATAATTTCACCCTTTCCATCTGTATTACCAAAAATACGCTGACCACCAGTTCCACGACCATGAGTTGAGAACAAATCAAAAGAAATACGTTTTCCAACACCTTTTTCTGTAAGAAGAATAATCGCTTTTTCTGTATCAACTTTGACTGCCGCTGCAATTTCATCACCTTCGGCAAGTTTCATTCCTTTGATACCGGTACTAGCACGACCCATTGAACGAACAGAATCTTCTGTAATTCTGAGGGCTTTACCACGTCGGGTAATCAACATAACTTCGGAATCTCCAAGAGTTGGAATGGCACTAATCAGTTTATCACCATCATTAAGTTTAATTCCGATAATTCCCTTTGTCTTTGCATTTTGGAATTCTGAAGAACGAACTTTCTTTACAATACCATTTGCAGTTGTCATAAAGAGATACTGGTCATCAGAGAATTCTTTGAGAGAAACAATTGTTGTGATTTCTTCATCAGCTGAAACCTGGAGAAGCCCTTTGATATTAGATCCACGACTATTTTTTTCTGATTCTGGGATTTCGTGAATCTTAATCCAATAAGCCCTACCAATGTTAGTTATGAATAACAAATATTCCTTGGTTGAGCCGATAAACAACTGATTGATGTAATCATTTTCGAGGAGGGAGGTAGAATTGCTGCCAGTTCCTCCCCTACCCTGCTTTTTGTATTTATCAATAGAAACACGTTTGATATAACCAAGTCGAGAAATCATCACAACCATTTCTTCATCTTTTATCATATCTTCAACGTTAATCTGTTCAACTTCATCAAAAACAATATCTGTGCGGCGATCATCACCATATTTATCAGCAAGATTATTTGTATCAGTTTTGATAAGCTGCAGGATTTTTTCGTGATGTGCAAGCAAATCTGAAAGATAATCAATAAGAGCCTGGAGTTCTTTAATTTCTTTCTGGAGATCTTCAATCTGGAGATGGGTAAGGCGTTTGAGCTGCATATCAACGATAGCCTGAGCCTGTTCATCATCAAAATTAAAACGTTTTTCCAAAGCAAGCTTTGCGGCTTCTGTGTCGCGGCTTTCTTTGATGATTTTGATTACTTCGTCAATATTATTGATTGCTGTTATCAGGGCAGACAATATATGCATTCTGTGTTTTGCAACTTTCAAATCATAAATTGTACGACGGGTAATTACTTCATCACGATGATTAACAAAATGGGCAATCAGCTGCTTGAGAGTTAAAACTTCCGGCTTTAAATAAGTCTGTGGATATGAAACTCCAAATTCTGGTTCTTCATAACGAGGAGCCCCTTCTTTTGGCTGAGGAACAAGAGCAAGATTAATTACGCCAAAATTCGACTGCAAATCAGTTTTTGCAAAAAGCTGGTTCAGAACGATTTTTGTAACTGCTCCTTTTTTAAGTTCAACTACAAGTCGCATACCTGTTCGGTCAGATGTTTCATCATTGGCATCAACAATTCCATCAATCTGCTTATCACGATTCAATTCCTTAATTCTACGGATAATATTTGTTGTATTTACGCCATAAGGAACTTCTGTAAAAACAATTGATTCTTTTCCGTTCTTATGAGTTTCGATTGTAAACTTTGAACGAATTGTGATTTTTCCACGACCAGTTGTGTAAGCCTTTTTGATTCCAGATGTACCGTAAATTATACCGCCAGTCGGAAAATCCGGACCTTTGATGTGTTTCATCAATTCTTCGATCGAAATCTCCGGGTTGTCGATATATGCAGAGATTGCTGACGCAACTTCGCGGAGGTTGTGGGTTGGCATATTTGTAGCCATACCAACAGCAATTCCTGTTGTACCGTTACAAAGAAGGAAAGGAAAAGCTCCTGGAAGAACGGCTGGTTCCTTTGTTGTATCATCGAAGTTTGGAATCATATCAACAGTATTTTTGTTGATGTCGGCAACCATTTCTTCGGTAATTTTTGACATTTTTGCTTCGGTGTATCGGTAAGCAGCGGCAGGGTCACCAGCGATTGTACCAAAGTTTCCCTGTGGAGTTACTGTCGTATATCTCTGGGCAAAATCCTGACCAAGGCGAACAAGGGCATCGTAAACGGAAGCATCTCCATGAGGATGGTAGTGACCTAAAACTTCACCAACGATTGTAGCACATTTTTTGGTCTTTCCACCACTTGCAAGGTGAAGTGTATCCATTGCATACATGATACGGCGGTGAACTGGTTTTAAACCATCGCGAACGTCCGGCAAGGCACGCTGAACAATTACAGACATTGAATAGTCGATGTAGGCTTTTTTTACTTCATCTTCAATTGGGATTTTTATTACAATTCCACCTTCTGGGGTTTTCTCTTCTTCCAACATTTTTAGTTCCTTTAATTTTAAACTAACGAATGATAGTTAGTAATCATTCTTTTTATATTTTCAAAAATTTTTTTAAAAGTTGCTCTAAATATCCAGATTTGCATAACTAGAGTTTGTTTCGATAAATTGACGACGAGGCTCAACTTCTTCACCCATACAAACACTGAATATTTTATCTGCTGCAATTGCATCAGGAATTGTTACAACACGCATACGACGATGAGCAGGATCCATGGTTGTTTCCCAAAGTTGATTTCCGTCCATTTCACCAAGACCTTTGTAACGCTGTACATCGGCTTTTTCACGCTGGTCACCAAGAGCTGTTAAAGCTGAATCGCGTTCGGCTTCTGAATAACAATAGACAGGTTCTTTTTTACCAAGCTGAACTTTGAACAAAGGTGGCATAGCAAGATAAACGTGTCCTTGTTCAATGAGTTGTGGCATATAGCGGAAAAAGAATGTCAAAAGCAAAGTACGAATATGAGAACCATCAACATCGGCATCGGCCATAATGATGATTTTGTGGTAGCGGAGTTTAGCAATATTGAAGTCTTTTCCAAATCCAGTTCCAAGTGAAGCAATTACCGGTTCCAGCTTATCATTGTTCATAACTTTTTCTGGACGAACTTTTTCAACGTTGAGCATTTTTCCCCAAAGAGGAAGAATAGCCTGGTGTTTTGGATCACGACCTTTTTTTGCAGAACCGCCGGCAGAATCTCCTTCGACAATGTAAACTTCGCAAGATGCAGGATCATGCTTTTCGGAACAATCTGAAAGTTTTTCAGGAAGACCAAATCCATCTGATGCATTTTTTTTACGCATATTATCTTTGGCTTTGCGGGCAGCAATTCTGGCCTTAGCTTCGTCCATTGCCTTTTTACAAATTGCTTCCAAAACTGCAGGATTTTGTTCAAAATAAATTGTCAGTTTTTCTGTAATAACCTGGTGAACGATTGTACGAACTTCTGTATTTCCAAGTTTTTCCTTTGTCTGGCCTTCAAATTCAGGTTCCGGAACTTTCATTGAAATTACTGCGGTAAGACCAGAACTCATATCTTCATAAGTGAGTTTTTCATCTTTATCCAAAGAACCAACGGCTTTTCTAAGTTTTTCATTTGTATCAAGAGCCTTGTTGATTACAGTACGGAGACCGCTTTTAAAACCTTCCAGGTGGGTTCCACCATCTCGGGTATTAATATCATTTACATAGGTGTGAACGTTATCAGAATAGCCGCTGTTATAGTGCATTGCAATTTCCGTAACGACATCATCTTTTGTTTCACAAATATAAATTGGTTCTTCCGGAACTACAACTTTGCCTTCATCAATATTTTTTACAAATTCATTGATACCACCTATATACTGCAAAACTTCTTCTTTTGGATTTTCAAGGCGTTCATCGCGGAAAGTTATTTTAATTCCAGAATTCAAAAATGCCAGTTCGCGGAGACGGGTTTTTAAAACATCAAAATCATAAGTTGTAGTTTCTGTAAAAATAGTTTTATCAGCCTTCCAGCGAATTGTAGTTCCATGTTCCTCATCACCACAATCACCAATAATATCAACCTTAGACTTTGCAACACCGCGTTCATAATTTTGACGATAGATATGTCCATTACGCTTTACTGTTGCTTCCATCCAATCTGAAAGAGCATTTACACAAGAAACACCAACACCATGCAAACCTCCAGAAACTTTGTAAGACCCCTTATCAAATTTACCGCCGGCATGAAGTCTTGTTAAAACCAATTCCAAAGCTGAAATATGCTCTGTAGGGTGAATCTCAACTGGAATACCTCGTCCATTATCTTCAACTCGAACAACATCATCTTTTTCCAGGGCAACTATAATATTGTCACAAAATCCAGCCATTGCTTCGTCAATGGAGTTATCTACAGTTTCGTAAACAAGATGATGAAGTCCTCTTGGACCTGTAGATCCAATGTACATACCCGGGCGCTTTCTAACAGCTTCAAGTCCTTTTAAAACCTGAATGTTACTTGCACCATAATTTTCTGTTGACATTATTTTTTCCTTTGATTTGATTGACAGATATTTCCCACAAAATAAATGTCATTATAATAAGAATAAAGTACATTTTATATTATTAAGGATTTAAATTCTAGTCTTTATTCAAACTAACACTTGTTAGTTATAATCAAAAAATTTATTTTACCCTTGCAGATTTTTTTGAACTAAAGGATAATATTTTTTATGTCTGATAATGTTTACGAAGAAGCTTTTAAATATGCAATGGAAGAATTGCATAAACAATATATAGCCGAAGATAGAGAAAGCGATTTTATTTTTAATTTTAATATTAAATATGAAAGTGATTCGATTGATACTATTACTGTG
>CAVFQN010000152.1:0-4130 GCA_963624615.1 Treponemataceae bacterium
TAATAAAAGTATGAATGTACACATCTTAGAAATGCCCCTGGATTTTGGAGCAAGTCGACATGGTTCTGATATGGGACCTTCTGCCATCCGCCTGGCAGGTATAAAAGAAAGGCTGGAATCTTTAAATCATAAAACTTTTGAACACGCCGATATTTTTCGCCCCCAGCCCCAGGAATATGAACAGGTTGGAAATCCTAAAGCAAAATACCTTAAACCAATTGTAAAAGCCTGCACAAATCTGGCCGTCAAGGTGGAAAATATTTCTGACAAGGGCGATTTTCCTCTGGTACTGGGTGGTGACCATTCTATAGTTCTGGGAACGCTGGCTGGCATGGCTGCAAGTGCAAAAAAGCAAAATAAGGAAATTGCGGTTTTGTACGTTGACGCCCATGGAGATTTTAATGACCAGGACACAAGTCCAAGCGGAAATATTCATGGGGAATGTCTGGCAGCATCGGCTGGAATTGGTCTGCCTGAATTGACAAATCTTTATTTTGAAGGGCAAAAAATCAATCCTAAAAATATCTGTTTTGTTGGCTGCCGAGATTTAGACCCGGGTGAAAAAATCCTGATGAAAAATGCTGGCGTTACGGTTTTTACAATGAGTGATATTGACCGCCATGGCTTTCCCGAAATTGTGCGAAAAGTCCTGGATTTTTTTGAAAGTCATGGAGATTGGATTCACGTTAGTTTTGATATGGACGTTTTAGACCCAATGTTCGCCCCGGGAACCGGCATCCCCCTGCCAGGCGGATTAACCAACCGCGAAGCCCTGCTTTTAATGGAAGAAATAGCGACAACCGGCAAGGTGAAATCGGCAGAAATAGTAGAAGTAAATCCTATTTTGGATGTAAGAAATCAGACTGCAATTCTTGCGGTAAGTCTTGCAGCCAGATTACTTGGTGAAAGTCTGTATTGATTTTGTGGTGCAAAAAAAATCCCCCGATTTTGCTTCGGGGGATTAATTCGAATCACACTTTTTACGATTAAAGCTTAAATGCTCCAATCTGGTTAGAAAGTTCGTCAACTCCAATCTGATTGTTTTGTGAAGACTCAGAAACGTTCTGAATGGCGTGATTAATACCTTCAATACTTGCATTCATCTCATACATCTGGGCATTAATATTCTTTGTAACTTCGGAAAGATTTTTCATTTCAATGATGATTTGCTCACCACCCGAAACCATTTCCTGGGATCCTTCTGTTACACTTGCAGTAGAACCACGAATATCTTTCATAGCTTCCAAAACCTGCTTGTTTCCTTCGTTCTGTTCAGTCATGGCATTCATGATAACGCTTTCCTGCTGTTTTACAGTGTTTGCCAGTTCATAAATAATATCGAATTTTTCCTGAACTTCTTTTGTGTTATTAGAAACAGTTTGAATTGATTCTGAAAGCTTTTTAAGGCTTTCGTTGATTGTTTTACTCTGAACACCAGACTGTTCTGCAAGTTTACGGATTTCGTCAGCAACAACGGCAAAACCTTTACCTGCATCGCCAGCGTGGGCAGATTCAATTGCAGCGTTCATAGCAAGCAAGTTTGTCTGTGAAGAAATAGACTGAATAATGGCAGTTGCATCCAGCAGGGTTGCAGACTGTTCCATAATTTGCAGCGATGTTTGAACAGCGGTCTGAACAGAATGGCGGCCATCATCAGAAGCCTGAGTAAGAGAATTTACAGATTCTGTATTTTTTTCTAGGATTTGGGTAACAGAATTGATATTTGCAACCATTTCTTCAACGGCGGCAGAAGATTCTGTTACGGCAGAAACCTGGGATTCAATGCTGTCGTTCAAGGTATGAGTTCGGCTGATAATCTGATTTACAGAAGCAGAAGCCTCCTCCACCCCGGCAGACTGATTTGTCATTTCACCCTGAACAAGACTAATCCCCTGATTGATAGAAGAAACTTCGTTTTTAACATTATCCATTTCGTGCTGCAGAGTTTTAGCATTTTCGGTTGTAGCGTCAATAGAATTTTTAAAATCAACCAGCAAATCTTTTGTAGTGTTTTGCAACTGGTTCAAGGAATTTGCCAAATCTCCCAGTTCGCAACGAATAAGAACTGGGATTTTTTGAGTCTGGTAGTTCTTTGCACACAAATCATCAGAAAACTTTCTAACATTTTTGATTACACGGTTTACATCAACAAGCATTATGTACATATCAGTCAAACCAACAATTGCAATCAAAATACCAAAAGGAGTTACCCTTTTTACAAATAATTCTGAAATCGGAATATCCTGATTGGCAGGAATATCATAAATTGCTTCCAAAAGCAAAACCATACCTATCAAAATAAAAAGAATAATAAGGAGGTTTCGCTGCAAGAATGAAAAAGACATAAACTTTCTATCATAAGGAAGCCAATCCATATTTTTTTCTACGCCAGAAACAAAAAGTACATAAGCCAAAACTGAAAATACGCAAAGAGTTCCCATGGTCAAAATGAAGCTGAAATAAACATAAGAATCGCCCTTGAAAGCAACCGGGCTAAGCCTCTTAGACATACTAATAAAACTAGAACCTAAAGAAAAAACTGTTACAAGAGTAATTGGGATTACAAAAGTCAAAAGTTCTACGTATTTTAGAACTTTGTTACAATTTTTGATTGCCCCCTCAGACCCATCATAAAGTTTTACCGTATTATTAAGCCAGGTAAATGTCAAAATTGGAAAAACTATTGCCAATAAAAGGCAGATTGCCGAAATAGCATTCCCTGTTAATACGAAACATTCATCTAATGTGAAGCCTCCCATAAATAAAGCGAATGGAATATACATAAAAAAAGGAAACAGATAAGCCATAAGCATAAAAGCTAGATTTTTTGCAGCCAGTTTATAACCAAGAGAACCATTTGTCGTAGAAAGTGAATTATTCGTCATCTTGAACTCCTTTAAAAATTCCGCGTTAGTAGCAACACAGGAGGTGCTGAATAATAAAAACTACAAGAATGTAATTTTTATCACACCTCCCTTACTATCATAGTCTAACTATTTTAGCACATCTGTAGCTTTAACGTTAGAGAAATTTTTCTACTTTTTTACTCAATTTTTTCAGCAACTTTTTTCTTCGCCTTTTTGCAGATTTTTGAGGCTGTCTCGAAAAAATCTGCTCCCCTGCTAATCACCTACCCTAGTGCGTGACTTTCCAAAATTGCGATGATAATTCCGCCAATCAAAACCGAACCAATCTGGCCGGAAACATTTGCACTGACGGCGTGCATCAAAATAAAATTCTGGTCATCTTCCTTAAGGGCCATTTTCTGAACAACGCGGCTGGCCATTGGGAAGGCGGAAAGACCGCAGGCACCCAGCATAGGATTGAGTTTCTTGTGGCGGAAAAGGTTCAGGAATTTTGCAAAAAGCACACCGCAAACAGTGTCGCCCACAAAAGCGACCAGACCCAAAATCATAATCAGGAGAGTTGCTGGCTGTAAGAAAGTTTCCGCCCTCATAGTTCCGCCTACGCTGATTCCCAAAAGCAAAGTGACAATGTTGGCCAACTCGTTCTGGGCAGATTTAGAAAGTTTGTCGATAACGCCACATTCGCGGATTAAATTTCCGAACATCAAAAATCCCATGAGCGGAGCGGAAACAGGCACCAGAATTCCGCAAATCATGGCAATAAAAATCGGGAAAACGATGACCAGCCATTTTGGAATATTTTTGTCCGTACCTTCCACGTGCAGCATCCGCTCTTTTTTGGTAGTTAAAAGCTTGATCACCGGCGGCATGATAATCGGAACCAGGGACATATAAGAATATGCGACAACCGTAATCGGCCCCAAAAGTCCCGGTGCGAATTTCCGCGAAACAAAAATAGCGGTCGGACCATCAGCCGCTCCAATCGTTCCAATGCTCAAAGCGTTGGCCCAGTCAAAACCAAAACAGTAGTGGGCCAGAATTGCCGCAATAAAAATACCAAAGTGAGCAACCAGGCCAAAAATCAGCATCCAGGGCCGTTGCAAAAGCGGGCGGAAATCAATCATGGCCCCCACGCCAATAAAAATGAGCAGTGGGAAAAGTTCCGTCATAATTCCCGCATTGTACAAAATCTGCAGGGCCCCAGATTCGCCGTCGTGATTCCACAAAATCTCCAGCGGCAGGTTGACCAGAATGGCCCCAAAA
>CAVFQN010000153.1:0-19550 GCA_963624615.1 Treponemataceae bacterium
CGGTTATACCCACTCCGTCAAAAAAATCCCCTCTTTCCTCTTATTTTTTTATGGGCCCCAGGGACACCAGGGCAGAAAAATTATTTTTCACCGCGGAGGAAGTCGATGGCGTACATATTGGAGTTGAAGCCGACAGCAATTTTTGCCTTCGTTGATTTTTCAGTATCTGATGAATCTTTGCCTTCGTAAACATCAGCCATGACAGAAGTACGCTGATCATTTGCAGCATAAACAGCAGGGTCTGTCATTGTTTCCCAAACCGTACCTCCAGTGTCACTATCTGCAAGATAAGAAACTTGAACAGCCTCTGTTGAATCAAGATCTCCCTTACTTATCCATGAAATTACTGGCTGAACTTCTTTTGGTTTAGTTGTTGAATCTGCACTTGTTGCTCCTGTAGAAATTCCGCCATTTGTAAGTTCAATATCTGTCCAGCAACCGCTTGTTGTTCCAATTACAGCTGATGAAGCAATTGAGTAAGACTCTCCAGATTTTGTAATGTATAAGTAGTAAACCTTGTTTTTTGTAGCATCTACAGCAGAAGCGTGAATATTTCCTGCTTCATCCATAGCAGCACTTACATAGCGGCCAAAATCACCAGCACCAGAAGGTTTAATAATTGATTTAGTCCAGCCTGTTGTTCCCTCTGTATTATCACTTCCAGCAGAAGATGATGTAACTACATTG
The DNA here is from genome assembly GCA_963624615.1 of Treponemataceae bacterium. Lineage (GTDB taxonomy): Bacteria > Spirochaetota > Spirochaetia > Treponematales > Treponemataceae > Treponema_D. The sequence continues at coordinate 688 of CAVFQN010000153.1, forward strand.
CCATCATGGATTGGGAAACTTTGTTTACCACGAGCAATTTCAAGACATTTATTTGTCTTGTTATAGTAAATAATTACAGGAATTGGGGTAGTACCTGTTGAATCTACCATTATATCACTCCATTCACCAGCTTCTTCCTTAAATTGTGTCGGATTACTTACAGTTGTATCAAATCCAGCAACAACAGTTTTTCCGTCTGTCATATGATTAGATTCAGAAACGTTGTTATAAGTGTTTGACTTATTTGGAGCAGAATGAACTATAGGATTAATGCCACAATATTCTGCTACATTCCCCCATTTATATAACTCAGTCATATTGTCCTTATCAATATTATGGGCAACCTTAAATCCGGCAAATTTGAGACATCTTGCATAAGAGTCGTAATAAGAAACATAAATGTAATCTACACCAGTTGCAAAAGTGCTTGCATTTGCGTATTTCATTTTTTCACTTCCAACATAAGTCCCGGCAATTCTTGGATTTTTAAATTGGTACATTACAGAATCGTATCCATTTGATGAATTTCTATTTGCTGCTGCTCCGCTTGAACCTTGCCTTTCAATAATTGCAAATGTGTCTGATTCTTCTATTGTGTTTCCTTTCTGGAATTTTGACATGTCAAAGTTCATTCCTTCGCGAGAAAGGAAAAGTCCAGGCCCCCAAACGCTTGCACTGTCGCCACCAACAAAGTTATCCTGCATTACATAATACGGCATTCCGTTTACAATCACATAATCCATCTGATCTACACCTGGGGCCTGGAATGAAGCTTCTGAGTTTTTAGAAATTACATTATCTTTTGAACCAACAGTACTTAAATATCCATAAATTTTTAAATCATTAGAAGACCATGCACTAAAGTATCTGTCGTGCTGATTGCTACTTATTCTAAGATTTGAGTTTGTTCCAGCCTGATTATAGAATGCACCACCACCAACTCCATCTCCATTCGTAGTAGAACCAGTTGCACTTCCGCTATTTTTGTCAGAAATCTTCTTTACAACACCACTTGTAGGATTAATACTTCCTATCAGGTTTGTTCCTACATTCCACACGCTCAAATACACATCATCAGTCCAGAAGTTAGTTCCTGCCTTATTCGCATTTGTACGACCGTAGTCTACCTTACCATCCGCATTCTCTGCACTTGCATTAAAGCCTTCTGTGATATTGTACTTCGTGTTCGAATTGCTGTTGTTTGGTGTAGAAACTGCAACATCCCCAGTAACCCAAACCACACGAATATATCCTGAATAGGCTGGAACGTTAACTGTAATACTTGTTGTGCTTTTTTCAGTTACAGACAACGTACTGTCTGTGCTTGTTTCATTTGCACCCCCATCACTATCAGTCAAACTTCTGTAAACCGTCGGTTCATCACTTCCAAAGTTAAATCCCACAATCTTAATTGTAGCACCTGCCCTTACTGGGTAGCGGCCTAACCTTGAACGTGTCGCATCTGCACCGCTCTCATCTTGAATTCCGCTGATGTATGGCACAACATCCACCTGGTAGTAAGGTACGTTGTATTCCCTAGCAGAGTATTTTTGGTAGCCTGGAGTAACTCCACTTGTAGCCGTAGCACTCGACTGGTGTTTTGTCTTATCTTCACTAGTAGCCGAATAGCTTGCATCGCGAACCATCATCTCAAGCTTCTTGTCTGCACCAAATCCGCCTGACATTGCAGAAGTATCAATATCCAGCTGCCAGTTTACTAACTGGCCATCTTCTGAATATTCACCACCTGTCACATTAAATTTCCAGTTGCCGCTACTTACGTCTGTAAGAGCACTGCCTGCACAAGTCCACGTGCCATCAGCACCTTTTTTAGCCACAAGATAATAGCCATCATCTGCATTTTTGCTTTCAACAGGATTTGAACAGGTAATTCCAGCAAATTTTGCCCAAATTTCACTCAAATTATGGTCGTCCAGGGCAGTTCCTCGGAAAGAAATTTTTCCTGAAACTTTAGGGTCTACGTAATTACCCGCCTCCCAGTTCTTATTATTCGCTTCTACCAAATCCTGGCTCAAATCAATATGACCGTTCTTATAACTGTTATTATAAAGTGAGTTATCTTCCTGGCTATTCCAATAGAATGGGTCAACCGAAATGTTTGGCGGAGTTTCGTCCTTTGTCTGATTAGCAAGTGCAATCTGGAGTGTTGCATACTGGCTATCTTCAAATGGATCTGTGCCTTCCGTACTATCCCAAATTCTGATTGTAAACCAGGTAGGATTTTCCTTGCTTGACCATTCTTTTGCCTGCAAAGTTTCAGTTGTAAACTTAACAGCACCTGTCACGATTTTTTTCTCATCAACATAACCGTCGGCATCATAATATTCATCAAATGCTTCTGTACCCAAAAGTGCACTGCCATCAGTTCCCTTGAGGGCGTTGTTAGTCAAAATTGTATCTTTCACATAATCCGTAATATCAGCCGGGGCAAGGTAATTAGCTTTAGTCGAATCACCACTACCAGAAGGATCTGAAATATGATATTCATAATACAAAGCACCATTACCGCCAATAATTTCCAGCCTGATTTCTGAATCATTTTTGAGGGTAAATACACCCCTACCATTTTTTGCATTAGACTGGTCTACAACAGACGAAACAATAAAGTTAGAAATTACATCAGCAGGTTTTCCTTCGTTAGATGAATAATACTTGGTGATTTTTTCACCTTCATCATCAATATCATTATCACCATTGAAGTCTGTACCTATCTGCACACCAACTAAACGCGGTGCATTGTTGCTTACGTATGCAACGTTATTTTGATCATAAGCATAAACAAAGTTCGCCGTAGAATTGCTAGGAAGTGTATTGTCCTTTACTTCCTCAGCTTCTGGCGAGCCGTAAGTCTTGTAAGTTTCCCAAGGTTTATTGCCCACAATTCCAATACTGTAGTTGCCAGCTTTATCAAATGCGACGTAATGGATTTCGATTGGACCATCAGGAATATTTCTTGAAACAATCTGGGCTTCCCAAGTTGCTTCTACTGATGTTCCGTCCAGCACTTCTATCATGCGGTCACCATCATCGTTACCTGGTTTTTTGTAATAACCATCGTCAGTGCTCTTGCTGCCGTCCGCAAATTCTGCAACTGTGTTATCAACAACCATTGCCAGGGCAAAATATGCTACAGTTGAACTAGAATCAGGTTCGCCGTCCAAGGTGATTGTTGCACCAGCAGTATCTATATTTGTAATCTTGTAATTTGTACCGCCAATCTTACAAATTCCCCCCTTGTGGATGTTAGCGTCGCTAGCAGTAATTCTGAATGAGTAATTATCAAAAGAATTGGTTGTAACCTTCATCGCCTTCCAGTACAGACCTTCTGAATAAACAACGTCACCGTTAGTTACGCTTGTTTTACTACCGAGAGTCACTGCACTACCAATCTCTACACTTCCAATTCTCACTAGCATAGGGTCGTGGATTCTTCCCTTTTTACCTTCAGCATTATCCTTGGAATCACGACGCAGGAAGTAGAATGCAACAGAATCGATTCCACTTGGACTTGCACTTGTTTCTGCGTCGCTCACAAAAGATTTGAGGGTGTAGAAACCGTTACTTTGCTGAACTTTTGGTTTGAGAGCGTAGTTAGAATTGTTTTTAGTAGCGATTTTTGGAGCCTTGTTATCATACTTGATTTTGTAAGTTTCCTCTTTATCATGATCAGAATCATCTTCCACTGTAACAGTAATTTCCAGACTGCCTACACTGTTTGCAGCACCAGTTTCCAAGGCATATTTCACTTTTTTGCAAGAATCTGTAGATGATGAATCAAAATAATCAAAAACTGAATTTGTAGTTCCGTTTCCAACTTTTATCTTAACATCACTAACTTTACTATTGTCCATTGCATCAAAAGTCAAATACCAATCACCTTTTACACAAACATTTTCAGAGTAATCTTTTGTTGCCGTAACACTCCCATTAGCGTCATACTGCTTCAACTTAACATTTGTGATATAAGGTCTGTCATTATCAATATTGAACTTTTTAGCCTTAGGATAACTCAATTTTTCGCCATCATAAGCATAAACTCTAAGGGCAAGGTGAGCAATTTCGTTCGTTCCAACTGGAATAAACTCGTTTTTCAAGTTGATTTTCTTACTCCAGGTTGAACCGCTAAAGTCAGCCTTGATACCGTAAGTAGCAGCGTCTGCATCTGACACGTTAGTAGTTCCAATAACCCAATCCTCGTGACTACCGGCTTCATTTTTCTTCATTTTCTGAACTGTAAATCCGGCTTTTGCCCAATAATCCAGGTCATCAGCAGTTACGGTAAAGCTGGTGACAGCGTTGCTAGTAGTAGTATCATTATTAAATGTTCCAAAAGTTGTAGATTCATCTTTTTTAGCAGGGAATTCGTAGCTGCCAGAAACAGATGATGATTCGTTAACTGTCCTATGAACATCAGACAAAATCTGCAGCCAAACGGAATCAACCCCTTCTTCCAGATCTTCTGCCAAACCATAAAGTTTGATTGTTCCACCAAGCGAGTCAATCTTATTATCACTTTCATCACTTTCCGGATATTCAATTGTTACTTTAGGTCGTCCACCCTGAGGATCAAGCTTTATCAGGAAAGGCTTTTCTGTAACGTTTCCGACAGAGTCTTCCGCCTTAATCCACAAATACATATTTACAATGCTTGCAAAAGCCCCTTCTGTTTTGTTCAAAGACTCACTTGTAGTTACATTGTAATCTGTAAGATAATTTATGAGCTGCTTGGTGTGGGTTCGCAATGTGTCGCTGTTGTTGCCATCAAAATAAACCGCCCAACCAAGGCCAGTTCCCATAATTAAATTGTAATCATCTGCGGTAACGGTATTACTTGAAGCTCCTGTCACCGTTTCTAAAGGCTCGCCTGTTTTAGAAGTTTTTTCACCAGTAGTTTCATTATAGTCATAACCAGACCAAGTACTGAAAGAAAGCCCACCGTTACTAGGTTTCTTTTCTCCATCCAAAGTGAGCGTATAATACAAAGTTGCCCCAGCTTCTGTAGAACCACGCACGACTACGCTTCCATAAACAGGGTCGTCGCTTTCGGCCGGAGATGTAATGTCAACGGTCGGTGGTGTGTTGTCAATTACCAGGAGGATTGTCGTCTGGGTAGTCTTAGTTCCGTCACTTACTGTCAAAATACAAGTTTTTGTGCCAGTACTAAAATTCTTAACGTCAATTGCACTACTAGAAACCCAACTTTCAAAAGTCTCTGCTTTTTTCATACCTTCAACTAAAGAAATTTTTGTGTCAGTAGTTTTTTCAAAGGTGATAGGATTTCCTACCCCTTCAATTTTCAGACTTGCAGAAGAAATTCCGTTAGAATCCCAGGCAAACTGGCGGAGCTTCAAATATCTGTTCTTTGTTCCACCAAAAGATGTAGTTACAATCGAAGAATTCCATTCAGCATCCGTATTTTCCTTTCCGGTAGCATCTGTGATGATAAATTCTGCCGGCAAAACATAAGGTGCAGTTGTATCTACGATCGCATAAATTTCGGTAGCCTTTGTTGTTGTTGCAGAAGATGAGTCAAAGTAGCCATAGTTATTTGTTCCATCAGTGATTTTTGGAGTTTTTAAGATAGCAACTTCAGGGTTGCCGCTCACACCGTAAGTTGTCGAAGTTGACGTTGTAAACACAGTGCCAGCCGAATCAGTAATCTCAAAATTGATATTTTTCTTGCCGTCTTCGCCAAGTGGGATTGTGTATGAAGTTCCGCTGGAAGTTGCAGTCTTCCATTCGCCCACAGTTGTAGTTTCATTTCCATCAGTACCACTTGCAACCGTATCAATCCTATATTTTACAGTTTTAATTCCATCATCATCAGAAACGCTTATGCTAAGGCTATTGCTTTCAATTCCAATTCTATTTGCTGATGACATATCATTTTCGCCTTTTTTCAGCGTTACGTTATTCATCAACTGAATTACAGGACGGTCAGCATCCATATCAACAGTGTACTTGTTTGTGTCAGAATTAGAGTTTCCAGCAGCATCCTCTGTATATACACACCACCAAATGTCGTACTTGTAACCAGCACTAGCTGAAGAGGCAGCAGTAGACAGGCTGTTAAAGTCAACATCGGCAAAAGACCAGTTATAAATAGAAGATGCGTCGGCACCGTAAGTTATTGTATCGCTATTTGTTCCACTTTCAGTTGTGATTTTTTTGTAGAGAGTCCAGCCGGAACTTTCTGCTCCAGGATCTGCCACTGTTTTACCAGCCACAGAACTTGCCCCGGAAGTTGTTGAAGGCTCTACTGTTCTATAATACAAAGCCACAGACTTAGGATTTGTTTCTTTTACCTCGCCAGAAATTGTCTGATTTCCATCCAAACTGGAAGTACCACTTGTTTCAGTTGGAGATTTGATAGAAACTTCCGGCTGAGTTGTATCAACATTGATATTGAAAGAATAACTTTCGTTTGTATTACCAGCGTTATCAGAAAGTGTAATTTTTGCAGTTTTCGTTCCAGAAACGCCAGACATCACAGAAGCTGCAACTTTCGCATACCAGTAGTTTTCTAGAGGATATTCTCCATTTCTTGAATCAGTTTCGCTACTAATAACCGCAAAATCGCTGGTACTCCAGGTCGTTCCATCTGCCAGGCTGTAAATTTGTCCTGTAAACTTCGTATTATTTACACTAATTTCCAGAGATTTTACCCCAGACTGCAAATATTCAACTTCACCAACTTTCTTAGCGTCGCTGTAATATCCCACAATCTCAATATCTTTAGTAAGATTTGTGATGATTGAAGTGTCGTATTTCTTCCAATCCGCTGCAGCTTCACCATCACCAGCTGCATATCTATACCAAAGTTGTGATGTTTCCGAGCCACTTACCGCTCCAGGGGCAGCCATTTCGCTCAAAACCGGTGCAGTAGTATCAACTTTCACATTGTATGAAAGTTCAGATGTAGGGTTTCCGGCCTTATCTTTTGCTGTCCATTTCAAAACATTTGCCGCTTTACCCTCAGTAAATCCACCAATATTTGAATCAAATGTTTCGTAGTCGCCCTTATCAGACGTGTAAATAGAAGCGTCTGTCTGAACAGCAGTTTCGTTTCCATCTGTCAGAGAATAAGTGATTACATCAACGCCACTACCATCTTCATTATACCTGCCGGCAACTTTCAAAGTTTCTGTGTTGAACCAAGTTTTACCAACCTCGCCAACGTCAATCCCGCCGATAGACGTGTAAGGAGTTTCTTTACCACCAGATGTATCTTTTCCAGTTACAAGTTCAGGTGCCTTTGTATCAAAAATGAAATTGTAAGTCCAGTTTGCACTCTGGCCATAAATATTTGTAGCTGTGATTGTTCTTGTTACCTTTTTACCTTCGTAATCGGTGATAGTTTTTGTGGTGTTTGCAAGAGGAGAGTTTATCGTAATTTTTCCATCATCCCCCACAATTAAATCACCTGAATTCAAATTCTGCTCTTTTTCATCAGCATCCTTGTAAGTATCTTTCCAAGTTACACTTCCAAGTTTATTTCCCTCTTTATCAACACTAACTTTTCCACTTGCTTCAAAAGCCTTAATCACATAAGAATATCCGCCAGAAACATAAGCATTTTCTGGAATTCCAGAAAACTGGTCGCTGAATGTCGGAGCGTTATTATTGATTACAACCTCACTAGAAGAACTTGAATTGCCGGCATTATCTGTTACTTTCACTACAAATTTGTTTTCGCCAGCCGTCAAATCTTCGGCTACAATCTGGAAAGTGTATTTTGTATATCCCTCTGTATCTGTCTCACCCACTTCTACAGTGGCATTTGTTAAACTGAAATCTTTTCCATTTCTGGTAACCGCAAGATTATTAATTCCAGATTCCCCATCCTTTGCAAGTACGTCGATAGTTGTTTTTGTAGTATCCTGTGATAAAGTTGCATTTCCTTTAATTTCAGGCATTTTTCCATCAATCTTCACTGTCAAAATTGAAGACGGGTTATCTTCAGCAATCGTATAGTTTCCAGCATTATCCAAGCTTGCAAAATAAATATAAAGATTATCGCCTTCTTTATAATTGCTGAAATTAATCGGAGCTTCCCAGCTATATTTTGTTGCATCAGTTGTTGACTGTTTGATTGTACATGTATTCCAGCCGTCTTTTGTTGTAATTGCAGAATTAGAAACAGTCGCTGGTTTGTATGATTTCTCTCCTTCACTTAATTTCAATTCACTTGTACTTACATAGTAATACATATAAGTCGAAGGGTTACTGATACTTGTACTAGACTGACTGGAATCCCAAGAATCTGTGATTTCACCTTTTACAGTAAAGTAATCTTTCCTATTTCCATACTTGTTTACAGCTGTGTAAGATTTACCCTCACCAAGGTCACCTTTATATGGATAAGCAACCGTTTCCTCACCCTGCAAAGATGTTATCTTAAACCTAGGAGGAATTGGGTCTACCGAGAATACATATTCTTTTGTCGTTGACTGGCCAAATTCATCGGTCGCGCGGAAATAATAGGTCTTTGTACCAGCTTCACTACCAGCATCAATTTCTGCTGTCCAGTTGTGGCACTTGCTTGTATCATTCCAAGCACCTTTTTCAATCTTTATGACTTTATCAGAAACTTCGCTTGTGCATCCTTTATCAGTATAAGCCTTAAATTCAGCATCTTTATCATTCATCGTTCCCTTAATGCTAAACGTTCCACTCTTAAATTGCCCGCTGCCGCTCGCTGTCGAAATATTCATCTCTGGAGCCCCATTGTCCATTGCAATGAGATATGGTCCAAGTTCTTTTGTACTGTAGCCGGTTTTTGTATACGAAGAATCTCCGTCGTATTTATCCTTAATCACAACTTTGACTAAATAACACCCCTCGTCCAAAGCACTTCCGTCAGACTTTTTTAAATTTGCAGTCAAATTATAAGTTGTAGGATTATTCGAAAGATTTTCAGACAACAATTTAATTTTATTAGTATCATCCCAAGTTGTTCCAGGACAAAGATAAACTTCTACACTGGCAATACCATCATCATCCCTTACAGAACCCAAAATTTGATTTCCAGACGTAGTGCGGAATATTGTCAAAGACTTTTTAGCTGTCGCCAAATCATCAGTTTTGAAAGCATTTTTATTTGTGTCATCGCAATGTTCAGAAAGCAAAGTTTTTTCATCTACCTTACAATTTGAAAGGGTAATTTCTGGAGCATCTGTTGTCTGGTCAACATGCAAAATCAAAGGTTTTTTAGTTGCAGCAGTGTTTTCTTCATTTCCAGCCTTATCCACAGCCCTCAAATAGATGTTCAAATCACCACTTGCATTTACTTTAGCCTTTGCAGCAACAGTATCAACTTCAAAACTCATTGAACTTGTTTTTCCAACATTCACCCAATCAGCGTCACTTTCCGGCTCACCAATACAATACCAGGTATCATTTACCGCATTATTATCGCTAACCGATTGCTGAATTGTAACTTTTCCGTTTACTGTAGTTTTTCCATTAGAAATTGAAACATAAGGGGTAACAGTTGCTTCCTCTCCAAATTTCGGTGCTTCTGTATCAATTGCAATATTTACTTCTTTTGACAATGAATTACCGCTAGCATCCGCAACTTTGATTGTAAAACTAGATGATGTTTTTCCAGAAAGTCCTGACATAGCCTCTGTTGAAACTGTCGCATGCCAGTAATTTGTCAAAGGATATTCGCCATTTCTGTCATTTTCACTTTCACTTATAACCGCAAAATCACTGTCTACCCAAGAACCACTAGCATTACTGTAAATCTTGCCAGAAATTGCATTTCCATTCACTGTAATATCCAGTGATTTCACTCCAGACTGCAAATAGCTGCTGCCTGTTTTAGAAACGTCATTATATTTACCTGCGAACTCTATTCCTTTTTTCAGGTTCGTAGTAATTGAATTGTCATATTTAGTCCAAGTTTGATCTCCTTCATACCTATACCAAATCTTGGCTTCTGTAGAATTAGCGTCGGCTCCAGGAGCTACAGTTCCAATCAACGTTGGTGCACTTGTATCAACTTTTACGCTATATGTAGCAACTTGGCTGGTGACATTTCCTGCCTTGTCTTTGACTGTCCATGCCAAAGTATTCTTTCCCTCAGTAAATCCACCAATATTTGAATCAAATGTTTCGTAGTCGCCCTTATCAGACGTGTAAATAGAAGCGTCTGTCTGAACAGCAGTTTCGTTTCCATCTGTCAGAGAATAAGTGATTACATCAACGCCACTACCATCTTCATTATACCTGCCGGCAACTTTCAAAGTTTCTGTGTTGAACCAAGTTTTACCAACCTCGCCAACGTCAATCCCGCCGATAGACGTGTAAGGAGTTTCTTTACCACCAGATGTATCTTTTCCAGTTACAAGTTCAGGTGCCTTTGTATCAAAAATGAAATTGTAAGTCCAGTTTGCACTCTGGCCATAAATATTTGTAGCTGTGATTGTTCTTGTTACCTTTTTACCTTCGTAATCGGTGATAGTTTTTGTGGTGTTTGCAAGAGGAGAGTTTATCGTAATTTTTCCATCATCCCCCACAATTAAATCACCTGAATTCAAATTCTGCTCTTTTTCATCAGCATCCTTGTAAGTATCTTTCCAAGTTACACTTCCAAGTTTATTTCCCTCTTTATCAACACTAACTTTTCCACTTGCTTCAAAAGCCTTAATCACATAAGAATATCCGCCAGAAACATAAGCATTTTCTGGAATTCCAGAAAACTGGTCGCTGAATGTCGGAGCGTTATTATTGATTACAACCTCACTAGAAGAACTTGAATTGCCGGCATTATCTGTTACTTTCACTACAAATTTGTTTTCGCCAGCCGTCAAATCTTCGGCTACAATCTGGAAAGTGTATTTTGTATATCCCTCTGTATCTGTCTCACCCACTTCTACAGTGGCATTTGTTAAACTGAAATCTTTTCCATTTCTGGTAACCGCAAGATTATTAATTCCAGATTCCCCATCCTTTGCAAGTACGTCGATAGTTGTTTTTGTAGTATCCTGTGATAAAGTTGCATTTCCTTTAATTTCAGGCATTTTTCCATCAATCTTCACTGTCAAAATTGAAGACGGGTTATCTTCAGCAATCGTATAGTTTCCAGCATTATCCAAGCTTGCAAAATAAATATAAAGATTATCGCCTTCTTTATAATTGCTGAAATTAATCGGAGCTTCCCAGCTATATTTTGTTGCATCAGTTGTTGACTGTTTGATTGTACATGTATTCCAGCCGTCTTTTGTTGTAATTGCAGAATTAGAAACAGTCGCTGGTTTGTATGATTTCTCTCCTTCACTTAATTTCAATTCACTTGTACTTACATAGTAATACATATAAGTCGAAGGGTTACTGATACTTGTACTAGACTGACTGGAATCCCAAGAATCTGTGATTTCACCTTTTACAGTAAAGTAATCTTTCCTATTTCCATACTTGTTTACAGCTGTGTAAGATTTACCCTCACCAAGGTCACCTTTATATGGATAAGCAACCGTTTCCTCACCCTGCAAAGAAGTTATCTTAAACCTAGGAGGATTTGGGTCTACCGAGAATGTATATTCTTTTGTTGTAGACTGGCCAAATTCATCGGTCGCGTGGAAATAATATGTCTTTGTAGCAGCCTCACTACCAGCATCAATTTCTGCTGTCCAATTGTAAATTTTTCCAGTGTCATTCCAATCACCCATAGTAATTTTCACAACACTATCAGCCACTTCCGTCTTACACAAAGCATCTGAATAAACTTTAACATCAGCTTTCTGATCATTCATAGTTCCAGAAATACTGAACGTACCACCCCTGAACTGTTCACTACCGCTTGCAGTCGAAATACTCAACTCAGGAGCCCCATTATCCAAAGCAATAAGATAAGGTCCAAGTTTTGCAGTATTATAACCAGTATCAGGATAGTAATTATCTTTTGTAGAATCGTGATTATAATCCGCGTATTTATCCTTAACTACAACCTGAACCAGATAGCAACCTTCCGAAAGTTCCTTATTATCCTTATCCAGCAAAGTTGCAGTCAAATTGTAAGTTGTAGGATTATTCTGAGGAGTTGTAGACAAAGGCAATTCAAACTTCTTTGACTCCTCCCAGGTTGTTCCGGGGCAAATATAAACTTTTACACTGGCAATACCATCATCGTCCTTTATAGAACCCAAAATCTGATTTCCAGACATAGTACGAAATTTTGTAGCAGACTTTTTAGCCTTTGCTAAATCATCATCAGAAAAGCTAGTTCTGGAAGCAGTATTAAGCAAAGTTTCGTCATTTGCCACACAATTAGAAAGTTCAATCTCTGGAGCATCCGTTGTCTGATCAATATGCAAAATCAAAGTATCTTTTGAAATATTTTCATTTCCAGCCTTATCCACAGCCTTTAAATACACAGGAAGTTTTCCGCTGGTAACTTTTACACCGTCTTTTTCGTCAAAAGCCGCAACAGTGTCAATTGCAAAACTCATCGAAGTTGTTTTTCCAAGATTCGTCCAATTTTTCCCTTCGTCTATAGAATACCAGGTATCATTTACGACGTTATTATCGCTAACCAACTGCTGAATATTCACAATACCGTTTACTTTTTTAATCGTAACTCCGCCAGTTGTAACATCAACATAAGGACTAATTGTGAAATCTTCAAAAACAGGAGCTTCCGTATCGTTAGAAACGTTGATTTCCTTTGAAGAAGAAGTTCCTCCCGCATCAGTTGCAATAAGATTAATTGTAAAACTAGAATCCTTAGAAACATCTTTTGGCACAGTGAAAGTAAAATCATAATACTTTTGCGATTCAGTAGATTTTGTCGTGTCTTCCGTAAATGTAATGGCAGAAGTTTCAAGGCTCGTATCCAGATTTGTGATTACATCACTAGCCGCATTCAAGAAAACCTGCAGTTTTTCTTTACTTCCACTCGCAGAAATAGCCGCAAAAGTCACATGCCCCACAACCCCAAAAGCCTCACTACTTGCAATAGAAATTGAAGAAAGTTGTGATGAAGACCCACCAATGCTAGTAATAGAAATTACAGGGGCAACCGTCGTTGTCGTAATTTTAATACCGTAACGATTTCCATTATTATCCGGGCGGATAGAATTTCCGTTGTAATCAGTTGCTACAACATCAAAAATATAACAAGAACCAGTTTCCAGCCCCTGAACAGTCGCAACATCCAGCTTATCAGAAGTCCACTTGTAAGAAGTTGAACCAACCGCAGTAATAGAATTGGTATTAGTACCAGGTGCAAGCAAAGTTACAGTTTTAGAATTATCACCATCATAAACATTACCATTCGCATCACACTTTTTAAGATAAATACCAATTGTTTCAGTTTTAATAGCCTTCTTATCACGACCAACGTAAATATTTACTGTAACCTTACTTTTATTCATAAAATCATAAGGGCTTCCTTCCTGATTAAAATTTACGCTACTGCCAAGAGGTTCGTAGCCTTGAACATCAAAATAAGGATTGTTTACAGGGTTCAGGGAGATAGTCGCACGATTATTTTCTTTACCAGCTAAAAACTCTTTCCATCCCTCATAATCCCCTGCAGAAGCCGTAGTTCCATCCAAAAGATGATATGCAATCGTGGTTTTAAACCCAGACAGATTTTCCAAATCATTAGAAAAATAGAATTTGTCAGTCGAATTTCCCCTGTCACCAGCAAGGGCAGGAACCTGACGGGCCCCATCATAAGCCGTCACACCAATGTAATATTTTTTATCACCAGCTTCCTGATTATCCCCATAAATTACCTTGTAGACATCATCACCCCATTGTGCAACAGTCGCATCAATCTGGGTAGAAACATTGGAAATCGTCTTTCTTTCAACTTCATTTCCACTTTCGTCATACAAAATCACGTCTACAGAATCCACATCAGAATCATCAGCAGCTTTACCTTCAATGCTAAAAACCTGACCATAAGACGTAGGATTAGAAATATCCTTTGTAGAAGGGCTAGTCAAAACAATAACAGGGGCAGTATTGTCTATACTAAAAGTCGCAGTAGCAGTAACCGAATGTTCATAAGTATCGGTAGCAGTAATAGTGGCAAGGTAAGTACCATCAGAAATAGAGGCTTCAGAAGGATTAATCGTACAAGTCCAGGTACCTTTTAATTCATTTTCCTTATTTTGCATAGCGTCAAAAGGCCCATAAGAAGCCGACGTCGAAATATTCTTCAAATCAAGTTTTATGCTTGCAAGACCTACGTCATCAGACCATTCACCAGACGCAGTAAAGGCACCCCGCACCCTAGAATCCGGCTCCGGTGCATCAAAAGTAACGACAGGCGGTTCAGTATCTACAGCCCCTCCCAGACCAATCTCACAGGAACTAAAAATTACACCAAATACAGCCAATGCTGCTAACAAAAAAGAACGTTTTTTCATAACAGGCAACCCCTTTTTTTATTCCAAAGGATTATTACCCCCCCCCACTATATTTTTATATAGTAAGAGAGGTAAAAAAACTCTCATTAATTTTCGGAAATTAAATTACTTAAAAAAGTAAATAAGGAACAAAGATGTACAACTGGATTTATATTATCGGCAGGAATTCTTACTTTTTTTAATAATCCACTTACTTAACTTTTTCACCTAAAAAAGGTTTTCTTCACAAATATTATAAACCAGGAATTCAAAATTGTTAAAAAAAAAGAGACCGCCTTCCCCAGGCACATCGGTAAAGATTTTCCAAAGATTTTTTATTTTTTTTCGGGCAGTCCGGCAGCTTTCACTCGCTTCGCTCGTTCAGTCTGCCGTCGGCTGTTCCGCAGTTCGGTAACCCTCAAACAAAAAAGGCCGATCCGCATATCACTACGCTAAACCGACCTCTTTTTTTCCAAAAAATTGGCTTTTTACTCTTTAACACCACCGGCAGTAGAACCTGCAATAATGTAACGTGAAAGACACAAATAAATCACCATCAGCGGAATAATAGCCAGCGTCATCAACATATAGTTAATACCCTGGTCATTGTTCATGTAGTCTGCGTTTCGGGCATTGGCAATTACAATCGGGACAGTCCACTTTGCTTTATCACTGATAACCAAAGCAGGAACAAAGTAGTTGTTCCAAGAAGAAACGAAAGCGAAGATAGCCTGCACTGCAATAGCCGGCTTCATCATAGGAATTACAATCCTGTTAAAAGCCATAAATTCGTGACAACCGTCAATTCGAGCCGCTTCTACAATCGAGAACGGAAGGGTTGCTTCCATTGACTGATACATATAGAAGAAGACGACAGGGGCGGCAATCGAAGGAACAATCAACGAAACATAACTGTTCATCAAATTGAGTCTTTGCAGCAAACGCAAGAAACCAAGTGTAGAAACCTGAGTTGGAACCATCATAACAGCCATAATAAACTTGAAAGAAAATTTCTTTCCCTTGAAGTTGTACATGTAAATACCGTAAGAAGTCATTGCCGAGAAATATGTTGTAAAAACTGCAGTCAATGTCGCAATGATAATACTGTTGAGCATACCTTTTAAGATTGGGTAGTTTTCGGCATAGTTACCATTTTTTGAAGAAAGCTGAACTCCATATTTTGCAAGAACATCCTGCCAGAAATTCGACTCAGTTTTTTTATTTACAGCCAGGTTTACAAAGTTTTTTATGAATTTTGTTCCAGGAATGGCTGAAAATCCCAACTGAATCTGTTCGTGACTACGAGTACAGTTGATAATCATGATGTAGAATGGGAACAAAGAAATAATTGCCAGCAAAATTAAAACCAAATAACAGAAAAAGCGTTTAACGCCTAAGTTTTTACTTTGACTCTGAATCTTTTCCATATATTTCTCCTTAGCGCTTATTCTGATAGTTCTTCATCGTCAACTTATAAACAATACCACTCAAAACGCCAGTAATTGCAAAGATGATGATTGAAGTAACTCCGGCAGGACCGTAGTTCTTATTAGCCAAGTGCTTATTCAATTTCATGATGATAGTCATAGTTGTTCGGTCTGGAGCACCAGAACCATTTGTCAAAATCTGAGGAACATCGAACATCTGGATACCACCAATCAAAGAAGTGATAAGTACATAAACGAAGATAGGCAAAAGTAATGGAATTGTAATCTTGAAGAAGATTCTCAGTGATGAAGCACCGTCAATTCGTGCAGCTTCAAAAAGACTGTTATCAATACCCATAACACCAGCCATCAAAAGAATTGTTGTATTTCCATACCACATTAAGAAGTTCATAGTTGCAACAATTCCTCTTGTCCAACCTGTTGATGTAAAGAAGCGGATTCTTTCCATCTCCTGCATTGTACCGGCTGCAATTTCTTTGGCATTCATAGAATCATAAATACCCTTCAAAATAGAGTTTACAGGTCCCTGAACGTTGAACAGAGAGAAGAACAACATTGCGAATGCTGCCGCCATAATCAAGTTTGGCAGGTAAATAACTGTTTTAAAGAACTGCTGACATTTAAGTCTAAGTTCAGTATTTGTAAACCATACAGCCAAAAGGAGAGATACCAAAATCTGAGGTATAAATCCCAAAATCCACATGATTAACGTATTTAAGAAGTAGCGCCCCATGTTATCGCTAGAAGCAAAAACTGTATTCCAGTTTTGAGCAAAAGCCCAGGTTCTCTTTGTAAGAAGAACTTTTGATTCTTCAATCACTTTTTCCGGACTGCTACCCTTTTTTATTCCTTTATCAACAATTTTAGAAACTGATTTTTTGTATGCTTCTGCATCAATATCTTCAGCAATATCCAAAACTGTGTTATTGATTTCATCTTTAAGACCGATTGTAAGAGTTTCGCCATCATACTTTGCAACTAAATCGTCCAAAGCGGCACCTGCTTCTTCAATCTGCCATTCATAATATTCTTCTTTGCCAGAAAAATATTTGTTAACTGTAAAATTTGGACCAACTTCTTCCAATCCAATTCGATAATATTCAAAGAAGCTGTAAACAAAAGTTGTAATTAATGGAATTAAAGAAAAAACTACATAAATTAAGAAAAATGGAGCAATGAAAAAATAACCCCAGCGGTCATACTGTACGGTATGGCGTTTTTTGGCTTTTTTTACTGCTACTGTGTTGTTGTCTGCCATAATATCCCCTTGTGCTGTAAAAGATATTTTTACTTTTTTAACTTTATGATTTTTGATTTTTAAGATTTTTCCAAAAAAAAAGGGAGGATGCTTTTCAGCAAGCCTCCCTTTGCTTACTAGATTACTCTAGCAAAGACTATCTCTTCAAGTTTGGATAGATTTCAAGAACAGCTGTGTAGAAGTTATCCCAAGCTGTATTCAAATCAACTTTTCCGTCAAAGTAGTCTTTCATAGCCTGCTGAAGTTTTTCTGTCATACCCTGGTCATAAGCAGAGATGTTAGATTTGTCGATAGAAGCAGCAGACTGGATGAAGAATGCCATGTGGTTCTGTCCACCAAGGAAGTCATTCTTGTAGTCAGAAGCAGCAACTTCTTTCATAGCAGGTTCGTTATTTGTGAAATCACCAGCTTTCTTAGCAATCTTAACCATTGTGTCTTTGTCACATGTCAAAGTCAACATAATGTCTTTGATCAAAGAAATGTTGTCAGATCCAGCAGCAGCACAAATCCAAGTTCCACCCCAAGAGTAGCCCTGTGGTCCTTTACAGAATGCCCAGTCACCAAAAGCAGATCCATCACCGTGTGGCATAGAGAAGTCTACGAACCAAGCTGGTCCAAAGTATCCGAATACTTTTCCGTCTTTCATCATACCATTTGACCATTCTGAGTTCCACAAAGAAGTTTTGTTGTTATATCCCTTGTCTGTGTAAATCTTAGTCTGTTCAATCCATTTGTTAAACTGTGGGTCAACTACAATCTTGTTACCTTTAACCCATTTGCTTGTTACGTTGTCAGAGAATACGCGGAAGTCATCATCGTATCCAGAGAGCATGAAGTAACCAGCAGCCTTCATCTTTGCAGCAACTGCATCGAATTTAGACCAGTCAGAAAGCATTTCCTGTACTTTCTCTGGATCATCTGTTCCAAGAACTTCTTTTGCATAAGAACGACGATAAACAAATCCAGCTGGACAAGCCTGCCATGTAACACCCTTAAGTTTTCCTTTAGAGCTTGTCATAATATCTTTTGTGTACTGGAACTGGTTAGCCAAGTCTTTCTTTGTAAGACCTACATCTTTCATAACATCCAAAGTATAGTCTGTATCTACATATTTAAGAGCGTAGTCAGCTTCTACAAGGAAGATATCTACTTTGTCATCAGCTTTTGCTGATTTCTGGTTCAACAAAACTTCATCAAGTTTGTTCTGATAAGCGTTGTCCTGGTTAGGTGTCTGAACAAAATTTACCTTTACATCAGCAGGTAATTTTGAAGCATAGTAATCATTGAAACGTGATGGGAATTCATCGTTCCAAACATAAATGTTGAGGACTTTACCTTCTTTGCCCTTCTTAGCTGCGAACATAGATGTAGCAGCCATAGCCATAAGACATGCACCAATAACAATTCTCTTTGTCATTTAGTTTTTCTCCTGTATTTCCTTTGTAAAAAAGGATTATTTTTTTGATTACAACAGTGAGCATAAGGATAATTCCTTAAACTACAACGTTGTAGTTATTATAATAATGTATAATTTTTAATTGTCAATAAAAAAAATACAGAATTCTTCAAAATTTCGACTAAAATCCTTTAAAAATCACCATCGGGGATTTTCCTTAAGAAAATTACGACGATATGGGCATTTTTACTTGTGAAAATGTCTGGTAACCTGTGAGAATGACTCTTATGGGAACCTCTGAAAATTGCAATTTTTAGAGACAACTTTGAAAACGCACACTTCTAAGTCTTGCTATTTCCAAGACTTAGAATGCGCAG
>CAVFQN010000154.1:0-1294 GCA_963624615.1 Treponemataceae bacterium
CGTGCTGTGGACGCAAACCGCAGATGTACTGGCTGAGTGCTACAAAGTTCCAGGCAGCAGTTCCTGTCAACCAGGAATTCTTTGCTTCACCTTCGCGGCGGGCTTCTTTACCGGCAACCATCTGGCTGTAAACATAAGGTTCTGTGCGGTGAATGTCTGACCATTTTTCTTCAACCCAGGCAGGAGCAATTTTTGTGTAGTGTTCCCAGGCATCTTCCGGACGACCGTTTACAACTTCACCAATGATTACCCAAGGATTGTTGTGGCAGAAAATACCGCCGTTTTCTTTGTATCCAGGTGGATAAGAAGAAACTTCACCCAGTTCAACATGGTAATTCTGGTAAGCAGGATAAAGAATTACAATTCCGTATTTTGAATCAAGATATTTCTTTACGCTGTCCAGAGATTTTTCAGGGTAGCCCTTGTCTTTACCGATTTTTGCCATAGTACCAAAGCCCTGGCTTTCAATAAAGATTTTTCCGTCCTGGCATTCGTGAGAACCAATTTTGTGACCAAAATCATCATAGGCACGAACGTACCATTCTCCGTCCCAGCCAGCTGTACAGATTGCTTCTTCCATTTTTTTGCAAAGTTCTTCTGCACGTTTTGCTTCAGCTTCATCGCCCATCAAACGGCACATCTGAACATAATCAGGAGTTACAAAAACAAACATCTGGGCAATCATTACAGATTCAGCATTTTTCCCGTCCTTGTTTGTAGAAGTCTGGAAAGAATCGTTTGGATTTGTAGAGAAACAGTTGAGGTTCAGACAGTCATTCCAGTCGGCACGACCAATAAGAGGAAGTCCGTGTGGTCCCATGTGATTTGGAATGTAGTTGTAAGAACGGCGCAAGTGTTCAAACATTGTTGCCTTGTTTGTTTCAGAATTGTCAAAAGGAACGTCGATTGTAAGGAAGTCCTTGTCGCCAGTTTCGCGGATGTAGTTGCCAACACCCAAAACCAGCCAGAGCGGGTCATCGTTGAAGTTAGAACCAATGTCTGCGTTTCCGCGTTTTGTCAAAGGCTGGAACTGGTGATAGGCCGAACCGTCTTCAAACTGAGTTGCTGCAACATCGTAAAGGCGTTCGCGGATTCTGGAAGCTGGCAACTGGTGAGCAGCTCCAAGCATATCCTGAGAAGTATCGCGGAAGCCCAGACCACGACCAATTCCTGATTCAAAGTAAGAAGCAGAGCGGGCAAAGTTGTAAGTAACAACACACTGGTACTGGTTCCAGACTGCCATACGGTCAAGTTTTTCGTCCCCAGTTTTAATTACAAAGTGAGAAAGGGTTTC
>CAVFQN010000154.1:1631-9217 GCA_963624615.1 Treponemataceae bacterium
AGTCCCAGGAAAGTTTCGCGGTCAGTATCAAATCCATCAATTTTCTGATTACACCAATAGAAAGTAAAATGATTGCGGCGTTCACGATATTCTGTTTTGTGGTAAATTGCCGAACCTTCAATTTCTACTTCACCAGTAGAAAAGTTACGCTGGAAGTTCTGGCAGTCATCAGAAGCATTGTAAAGACACCATTCAACAAAAGAAACAAGACTGATTTTCTTTTCAGATTTTCCTTCGTTTTTGAGAGTCAGCATTTCTACTTCACAGTTCTCGCCATTTGGAACTAAGTAAAGTGCTTCGGCCTTCAAATCATTTTTCTTGGAAATAAATTTTGAATATCCAAATCCGTGATGACATTCGTAAGAATCGAGTGGAGTCTGAGTTGGCTGCCAACCTGGATTCCAGATTGTATCACCATCTTTGATAAAGAAATAATGGCCATTGTTATCAAGAGGCATATCGTTGTAACGGTAGCGAGTAAGACGGCGGAGGCGGGCGTCTGTGTAAAATGAATAACCGCCACTTGTATTAGAAATAAGAGAGAAGAATTTTTCACTTCCCAGGTAGTTAATCCATGGATATGGAGTTTTTGGAGTAGTGATTACATACTCGCGATTAGCATCATCAAAATGTCCGAATTTCAATTTTGGCTCCTCATTGTAAAGGGTTGTGGAAGTCCCGAAAAAATAAATTTCCAGAAATTCCATTATATTATTTCAACGAAAACGTTGTAGTTTCAGTATACAATAAGGAGAATGATTTTGCAATTAAAAGATAGGGGGTTTTTCTTATGGGGGCCACTAAAAATTGCAATTTTTAGAGATTCCCATAAACTTTACACCCTTGCCACCGTTCCACCTCTCAGCAAACGGCCTGTCACCATTATCCGGGTGGACTTGTAATCATCAATATTTTCTACATTTTCTATGAGGGCTTCTGCCATTTTTTTTCCGATTGTTTCGCCGTCCTGTTCGTATGTCGTGAGAGGGGGAATCATCATGGAAGTGAGCATAATTCCGTCATAACCGGCAATGCTGATGTCTTTTCCTACCTTCATATTACGGCTGTTTATTTCTCTGATGCCGCCAAGTGCTGAATAGTCATCAGGGTAAACAATGCAGGTCGGAGGATTTTCCAGGTTTAGCAAAATATTTGTTGCTTCTGCACTGGTAAAGGGGTCGTGGTAAAGAGCTTCGGTAAAATATTCTTCAGGAATATTAAGTCCGTGATTTGCACAAACTTTTTTGAAAACCTTAATTCGCTCCTGGGTAACCAAAGTATTTTCCCCATGAATCATGGCGATTTTTTTATGACCGTTAGAGATGATGTATTCAACCAGTTCTGTCATCCCTTTTTCGTTATCACTCATAATTGCGGTGTGATTGTTGTCGTAAAAATAGTCCAGGGTGACAGTAGGAATTTCGCTTTGAACTAAAGCCTGAATGCCAGGTTTACTGAAGTCCGCTGATAGAATTGCGACTCCATCAAAATTCCTGCCTTTCATATGATTATAATAATCATAATTTTTATTTTCGGTTTGAGATGTAAAAGTGATTTCGTAGCCTTTTTCCTGGGCAACTTTTTGCAGACCGCTGATGATTTTTGCAAAATACTGGTGCTGAAAGCCGGCTCCTGTTTTATCTTCAAAAATAACGCCTAAATCGAAAGCTCTGTTTGTCCTTAAAGTCCTGGCAGCAAGATTCGGGTGATAACCCATTTGTGCAGCTTTTTCCTGAATTAATTTTATTGTTTCTGCACTGATTTCCGTACTGCCTTTTAGTGCCTTGCTAACCGTAGAAAATGACACATGGCACTCTTTCGCAATATCCTTTAAGGTAACCATTTTTTCCTCTTTTTTAATTTTCGCAAACGTTGTAGTGGAGTAATAAATCTATGATATATCTGATTTATGATTTTCGCAAACGTTTTCGTGATGGTGGCTGGATGTAGGGTGGCAGGGGTGTGAGATTTGGGATGTGGAGTGAAAGGTGGGGGAGGCGGCGTCCCCCAGGTGATTGAAAGCCCAGGAAGGAAAATGACCGCCCCGGAAGGAAAACGCTCGCCCCCCAGGGCAAATGTTCGACCCAACAAAAAAAAGGCAGCTTCCCGAAAGAAACTGCCTTTTTTTTTCGACGACTCGGTGCAGACCCGCCCCTGAAAGGGCAACTGCGTTCCCCCAGGTCAATCACCCGCTCCGGCAGGCAAATTCCCTACAACAATGGCTTCATTGCGGTCATGTATTCGCGCAACTTACGTCCAACAACTTCGATAGGGTGGTTGCGGATTTCGGCATTTACTGCAACCAGTTCAGCATTATTTACGCTGTTATCCTTGAGTTCCAGACCCTTGCCGATAACATCGGTGTGGAGTTTTGGCATTAAATCTTTAGCCATCATAGGAGCCGCTACATTTGCAAACAAATAGCAGCCGTATTCAGCAGTATCAGAAATAACACGGTTCATTTCGTAAAGACGTTTGCGGTCAATCAGGTTTGCAATAAGAGGAACTTCGTGCAAAGATTCGTAGTAAGCAGATTCAGGTTTAATACCAGCATCAACCATAGTTTCAAATGCAAGTTCACAACCAGCTTTTACCATGGCAACCATCAAAATACCCTTGTCAAAATATTCCTGCTCGCTGATTTCTTCTGTAGTTTCTTTTGTAGATTCAAATGGAAGTTTTCCTGTTTCTTCACGCCAAGTCAAAAGGTCATGGTCTTTGTTAGCCCAGTCCTTCATCATAGTGCTAGAGAATTTTCCAGAAATAATATCATCCATATGCTTCTGATAAAGTGGAGTAAGCAAAGTTTTAATCTGTTTAGAAAGTTCATTAGCCTTAATCTTTGCAGGATTAGAAAGTCTATCCATCATACCAGTAATTCCGCCCCATTTCAGAGCTTCAGAAACAACATTCCAGCCGTGCATCAAAAGTTTTGTAGCATATTCCGGTGCAATTCCTTCAGAAACCATCTTGTCATAACAAACGATAGTACCAGCCTGCAGCATACCGCACAAAATAGTCTGTTCACCCATCAAGTCAGATTTTACTTCCGCAATGAAAGATGATTCCAAAACGCCGGCCTTACTTCCGCCCATACCAACAGCCAGAGCTTTGGCAATAGCCCAACCCTTACCTTCCGGGTCATTAGCAGGGTGTACCGCAATTAAATCTGGAACCCCAAAACCGCGTTCAAATTCGTGGTAAACTTCAGTACCAGGACCTTTTGGAGCACACATTACAACAGTAATATCCGGGCGGATAATCATACCCTCTTCAATCATATTAAAACCATGAGAATACCATAGAGCTGAACCCTTTTTCATCAATTTTTGAACTTCATTGATAACCGGAGTGTGCTGCTTATCTGGAGTTAAGTTTCCAACCAGGTCAGCAGTAGGAATCATTTCTGCATAAGTTCCAACTTTAAAACCGTTTTCAGTAGCATTTTTCCAGGACTGGCGTTTTTCTGTAATAGCCGATTCACGCAAAGCATAAGAAACATCCAGACCAGAGTCACGCAGACACATACCTTGATTCAAGCCCTGTGCACCGCAGCCGACAATTACAATTTTTTTACCTTTTAATGCATTTACGCCGTCAGCAAATTCTTCTTTAGCCATAGAACGGCAATGTCCCAACTGCAAGCGAGCTTCGCGCCATGGAATTTTGTTGAAATAATTTTCACCCATTTTAAAACCTCTTCTCTTATAGATTTTTTATTTTTTTTTGGCGTTCCGGCAGCAAGCTGCCGTCGGGCCTTCCAGGCTTCGCTAACGCTCTAAGTCCTCGCGGCACAAATAGTGCCGCTCCGGTCTTTTGCTTCCGGCTCTTGAAAGAGCCGTCGCAAGCCTTACACGCCCTAACGCATTTTGAACTCTTTCACTATACCATCAAAGTGATGTTGCATAAAGTGAATTATTAGAAATGTAATGTTGAAAATTTTGCAATGTAAGATAAAGAAATACCACTTTCACAGAATATGCTCCCGAAAAAGCGCTCGGGGTAGGGGAAATACGGGCGGAGCGTGTAGCGGTTTAGCCACCACAGGGCTCCAAAGGAGCCCGAGGAGGCCGAGCGTTAGCGAGCCGCGGAAGGCGACTTGGTGACTAATCTGCCCTACCTTGAGAAAAAGGCAATTTAACATTATATTTCTATTATATGAAGTCTAGAACAATCCCTCTTCTTTTTTTCTTGATAGCTCTGGTTCTTGGAGGAATTTTTTTTGCCTCGCGTAAAATTTTTGTTGAAAAAGAAGATTCTCTGACTCGTGCCAAAATTGTGACACCTTTTTCGTCTCAGTCATCGGAACTCGAAAGCGAAAAACGCACGTCTTCTGTGGAAAGCGAAAAATACGAAACTTTTGTCCCTTTGTTTTCTGGCGAAACTTTAATCAGTACGCTTACCATCGACATCAACAGCGACGGCTACGATGACGAGGTTGTCCTTATCCGCAAGGTGAATTCGCAAAATCTATGGCTGGTTCCGGCCATCATTAATCCCGAAACTGGCGATTACCAGCGGCTGCAGGAAATTCCAACCGAATTTACCCGAACCCGAACATTTTCCTACACTGGAATGGATCTTACAGGCGATCACAAAAACGCAATTATTTACCAGGGCCTTACCGACGAGGGAAATTATGTCATGCAGATTTTTCTTTACAAAACGGAAGACCAGGGTGGCAGTCTCGTAAATATCGGAGATTTTTCTTGCGACGGAACGGTTTTTATCCAGCAGACTGAAAGGTCGGAATCTTACGAACTTTCTATGTCGCGGGGCGAAAGTTTTTCTGTCTGGGTTTATAAATCAGAAAAAAACGAAGGCCAGAATGGTAAAGAAGTCACTGTGAGCCAGAATCAAATCCAGGAAGAATACAAATGGAATCCTTTGTCTCAAAAGTATGAACTTGCCCAGACAATTAAAGTTACGGCCGGTCGTCTTGCTGCCAAAGAATTGTCCCGCATTCAGGATGGGACTGTCGAAACTTTTGCATCGTTTTTGAACGGGCTTTGGTACAAAACTTCAAATTCCGACGGAAATATCCGCTATCTTTATTTTAATTACGAAAATCGTGAAATTGTTCAGCTTTTGAGTGACACCCAGGAAGTTTATGAGTGGGAAGACAGCAAACTCCGCCACAACGGAATTTATCTTACCGCCGTAAATGCTGATATTATGAACCTGCACCGCCGTTTTGATATTGCCCTCACCAATGTTGACGAAATCCGGGTAACTCTACGTGACGACATCAACCTGGTAATCAAAGAAAATACTTTGTGGGACGGCCAGTACAAAAAAATGACCACCCAGGGGAATTTTTCTGTTGCAAACAAAAATTCCAACCTGGAAACTTATCAAAAAGAATTGAAAAAGGGTCAGGGCTGGACTTCTTCTGATTTGATGAAAGGTATTTCTTTTGATGATTTTACCTACACTCTTCAAATGGAAGAACTTACAGAATCCGGCATTTATGCAACCCAAAAAATTGGAAATTACAACGTAATTCAGTTCCGTTCAGATTCCGATTCTTCTGTTCTGGGCGAAACTTATTCCATGCAGTTTGGAACAAAAACTGTTACGGAAACTATCAAACGTAAAACTGTCGAAAAAATAGTTACCGACTACGACACTATCATTTTTACTCCAGTGAAGGTGACTCCAAATGACTGTTTTGCCACCGAAGGAAAAATTTTTACGCTATCAAGAGGTGAATAAATGAAAAAACTTTCTGCCTTTTTTGCAATTTTACTGCTTTCTTTTGCGATTTTGTTTGCCCAGGTGGGCTCAGATCCTGCAGACGAATTTTACGATTATGTAGAAAAATGGGAGGGATTGGGCTTAATTTCTGAACAGCCTCCGCTCCGCCCTTATTCTCTGCAGCTTATAGAAAAAATCCTTGAAACTGTAATTCAAAGTGATAATGCTGACCAGGCTGCTGCAGCCGACCAGATTTATGCAAGAATTTTCAAAAAGTCTTTTCATGTAAGAGTGGAGGAGGAAGGCCAGGCAAAATTATCTTCTGGCGATAAAACAAAACAGATTATGGGAATAGCTGGCCTTGACGGAAATTATGAATTTCCAAAACTGGTGGCTTTAAGTTATAAGATGGGGATTATTGGGGCTACGAATTCTAACTTGAACTACCTGCCAATGTACACTGCCATTCCATACTATATGCGGGACCCTGCAAGTTTGGGGTCTGTCGACGCTTACATTGAAATGGACGGAAATATTTCTGTTGGTACAGACAAATTTTACCTGCAGGCGGGCGTAAATCACAATTCTTTTGGGCCTTTTTATGATGACAGCACAGTTCTTTCTCCGAACACCAAGCATACTGCCAATTTTTCTTTTGTCTATAATCCTGGAATGTGGTCTTATACCCAGGCACTTTTGGGGCTTTCTGCATCTAATGCAACAAGCGATGACCTTTTTTCTCAAAAATATCTGGCAATTCATTCGGTAAACGGACAGATTTGCCAGTGGTTGTCGGCTGCTTTTTACGAAGTTTCAATTTTTGGTGGGCGTTTTGAACCTGCTTATTTGATACCGGTTCCTTTTATGATAACTCAGGGGCTTTCTGGTTTTGATGATAATATTTTTATGGGACTTACAATCAATATAAAACCTGTTACAAATCTTACCTGGTCAAATGACTTTTTCATTGATGACTTAAGTGTAAACGACCTGGTAAAATTCAAATTTGACACAAAAATCCGGGGAACTTTTCAAACTGGCTTAAAATACGTCCCGGAAAATCTTTCTTTTCTGGGACCTGTTAAATTAAACTACACACTTATCACTCCTTATATGTACACCCACAAGCAAAATCTTATAGATTCTGCAACTGGAGATTACAAAACTGGAACTTTATCTGTAATAAATTATCAGGAATATACGACCGCCGGCTATGCTTTAGGCTCGTCTCTTTCTCCAAATACCGATAAAGTTGCCATTTCTGCCGTTTTTACGCCAATTAAAGGGTTGAATGTAAATTTCAGTGGGGCTTTTATCCGCCATGCAAATGTAAATGAATCTCTGGAAATTGACGAAGCAATTTCTTATCTTAATTCTCCTGCCGGCTATTTTACTACTGACGGTGGTATTCATAATCACTGTCACTACCTGAAAAATGGCCAGGATGGTGAGTATTCTTATCTTCCATCAGCCTGGAACCGCTTTATGTTTATGACCCAGGAAACAAAAATGTACACAGTTCAGGCTGGACTGGATATTGACTACACTTTGCCGACTACAAAATTCGGTAATTTTTCTGTAGGCCTTGCCTATTTGTTCGAGTATATTCACAATTATGGTGTGGATAATCAGATTTTTATTGGTGATGGAGGCAATCACACCGAAGCTGACGTTTACGCTGCTCTTGCCGAATGGAAATCAAACCTTACTGATGTTTTCAATCACTATGTAAGTTTGTCATTCAAATACACTTGGTAAAGGCTATCCCTAAAAAATCATAATTGATGACATAAGTGTGTTTTTTCTATATAATAAAAGATTATGAACGCTAATGAACTTCGCTCAAAATATATTGAGTTCTTTAAATCTAAAAATCATGTTGAAATTTC
>CAVFQN010000155.1:0-5104 GCA_963624615.1 Treponemataceae bacterium
GCAAAAAACCCTTTCGCCGAGGACGATGAGCGTTAGCGAAGGGCGGAAGGCTTGTTGGAACGGAAATTTTGCTCAAAAAAAACTAATTTTCGATAATCCTAAACAGACCGTTGGTGGGCTCTGTTTTTAACGGATTTTCGATTTTAGACTTGTCGTCCCGTCATTTTTTCTTTGTCTGTCGGTGGATTTAGGAAATAACTTCTATATTTTATCTGCCCGATTTGCGGTATAATTTCTGTATGAAAACTAAAAAATTTCTTATTTCTATTTTGATGGCAGGTTTTGCCTTGAATTTTGCTTGTGGGGCGTCGGCTCAAGGGCAGAATGGGGCTTCTGGAAGGCTGGATTTGCCTGCGGATTCGGCTCATGTAAAAACTTTGGGGCGAACTTATTTTGATGATGATGTCTTGTGGATGAATTTTTCGAGTTCTGGGGCGGAATTTGAGATTGATGCTGATTTTTTTGAGCTTACGATTGTGGGTGATTCTTCCACTCCTATGGCTCAGGACAACGGGGCTGCGGCAAGATTGGCGGTCTTTTTTAATGGTGACCGCATTCTTGACGAAATGATTTTGGAAAGAGAACAAACTTTTACTTTTGCTGATGATGAGGGGCCGATCAAGGGGCTTGTTCAGGTTATAAAAATTTCGGAAGGGCCAAATGGTTCTTGCGGGCTTAAAAAAATCACTGTGGATGCTAAGGGCTCTGTTAAGCCTGCTGCCGACCGTAAATTGAAGATTGAATTTGTCGGCGATTCGATTACTTGTGGTTACGGGGTTGATGATTTGGTCAAAGAACATCATTTTAAGACTGCCACTGAGGATAATACAAAGACTTATGCTTACAAAACTGCTCAAAATCTGAATGCTGATTACAGTATGATTTGCTGCAGTGGGTGGGGGATTGTCAGTGCTTATTCCGGCGACGGTAAAAAACAGTCTTATGGTCTTATTCCGACTGTTTATGATAAAGTTGGATTTTCCTGGAACACTGTAAATGGCAAAAATCTGAAAAATATTGATTGGAATTTTGATAAATTTCAGCCGGATTTTGTTGTAATCAATCTTGGTACGAATGACGCCAGCTACACTAAGGGCAATTCTAAAAAAATTGATGAATATAAGTCTGCTTATATTGATTTTTTGAAGAAGGTCAGAAAATATAATCCGAATGCAAAAATTATCTGTTCTTTGGGGATTATGGGCCAGGATCTTTACCCTGCAATTGAATCTCTTGTAAAAACTTATATTGCTCAAACTGGTGATTCGGAAGTTTATCCTCTTAAATTTAATACTCAAAATATGTCTGATGGAATTGCTGCGGACTGGCATCCTAGCGAAAAAACTCACGCCAAGGCTGCGGCTCTTTTGACTAAAAAAATAGAATCTTTAATAGAAAAATAATGGGAGAATGAAAAAATGTCAGATTTGTTGAAACTTCAAAATGGCAGCGATATTCGCGGCGTGGCTCTTGAAGGGGTGGAGGGGGAAAATGTAAACCTTACTCCTCAGATTGCAAAACAGATTGGTTGTGCTTTTGTGAGCTGGCTTGAAAAAAAATCTGGAACGGTTGCTTCCGGCCTGAAAATTGGCGTCGGTCGTGATTCCAGACTTTCTGGTTCGGCTTTGGCTGATGGCCTTATTGACGGTATTATTGCTGCCGGGGCTAAAGTTGTGGATTGTGGAATGGCTACAACTCCTGCCATGTTTATGTCTATCGTTTTTGCAGAAACTGATTTTGACGGTTCTTGTATGATTACGGCCAGTCATCTTCCTTTCAATCGTAATGGAATTAAGTTTTTTGATGGGGATGGTGGGCTTGAGCATGAGGATATTACCGAAATTCTGACTTTGGCTGGGCTTTTGAATCCTGCTAAGATTTTTGCCCCTGTTGATAAGGTTGATTTAATCGAAATCTATGCGGATTATCTTAAGCAGAAAATCTGCCAGGGAATTGGCAGCGAGAATGAGCCTTTGAAAGGTTTGCATATTGTTGTTGACAGTGGGAACGGTGCTTCCGGCTTTTTTGCCGAAAAAATCCTCCAGCCGCTTGGTGCTGATATTTCTGGAAGTCAATTTCTTGAACCTGATGGAAATTTCCCTAATCATATCCCTAATCCTGAAAATAAAGAGGCAATGGCTGCAATTCAGAATGCTGTTCTTAAAAATCATGCTGATTTGGGATTGATTTTTGATACTGACGTTGACCGAATGTCGGCAGTTTTGTCTGATGGAAGCGAGGTAAATCGTGATTCTATCATCGCTATGATTGCGGCAATTCTGGCTCCTGATTATCCGGGTTCTACAATCATCACTGATTCTGTAACTTCTGATCGTCTGACTTATTTCTTGCAGGATGTTCTTGGTCTTAAGCACTTGTGCTATATGAGGGGTTACAAAAATGTCATCAACAAGCAGAAAGAATTGAATTCAAAGGGGATTACTGCTCCTCTGGCTATGGAAACTTCTGGTCATGGTGCGCTGAAAGACAATTTCTTCCTTGATGATGGGGCTTTTCTGGCTGTAAAACTTGTGATTGCCCTGGCAAAAGCTGCCAAAGAAGGCAAAAAACTGGATAGTTTGATTGAAAAACTTCCTCCGCTGGTCGAAGAAGGTGAATATCGCTTTAAGATTCAGGGGGACGATTTCAAAGAATACGGCAAAAAAGTGCTGGAAGAATTCAAAAAACGGGCTTTGGCAAAAGGCTACTGCCTGCCGGAAACTTACGAGGGTGTGAGAATTTCGTTTAAAGGAAATGGCCAGGGAAAGGACTCACTTGGTGGGGCTGCTGCTGCCCTGGTGGGAGACTCTTGCGGTGCCTGTGCTACTGGTGGTGCCTCTTGCGGTGCCGGCGACGTTCAAGGCTGGATGCTTTTGCGTTTGAGTCTGCACGATCCTGTTATGCCTTTGAATATTGAAGGTGGTCGCAAAGGTGACCTGGCAAAACTCGTCGCAATTGCAAGAGAACTGACGGACGGTTTTGACCGCCTGGACAGGTCTTGCTTGAAGTAGGATTTTTTTTATTACCCTTCCTAAAAATGGCAATTTTTGGGAAGGGGTTAATTTTGTAGAGATTCCGCGGTTTGATGTATAAGATTCTTTATAGTCTTTTGAAGATTCGGTGGAATTGAGTTTAAATCATTTAAAACAGATTGTGTTTCAGGATTAATTTGTACAACAGCCGATAATTTTGATTTTTCTTTTTTTCCAGTAATCAAGTACTCAACTGAAACATTCAAAGCTTGTGCGATTTTGACTGCAAGGTCTGCAGGAGGAATCGAAGCTCTTGTGCTAAGATAATTATCGAGAGTTCCTTTTATAATTCCAGTTTTTGCAGAAAGTTCTTTTACCGTAAGTCCCTGAAAGTCAAGTTCACTTCTAAGATTTTCTCTGAACGTTCTCATAATTTCATTATATCAATTGATATATTGCTATGAGGATGTTGTTTTGCTCCGCCATGTCATTCTTTGTGGTTCTGCCCCAGACGGATTTGTGCAGAAGAAAATAAACGAAATGCACGATTTTCTCACAAGTACAGCCGGTGGTTTTTGGGCAGAAAATGAAATAACGATTTTTCCAAACGGCGTGAGCGAAGATATGCTGAACTTTATGTTTGAGCGATTTAAAGTTGATAAGGGTGGGCAGATTCTTCTATATATGCACACTTTTAGGAATTTGTGATTTTTGATGAGTAATTCCACTCGCATTGTAAAAAATACTCTTGCTCTTTATTTTCGCCAGATTTTGATAATGCTGGTGAGTTTGTATACGGTGCGTGTTGTTTTAAACGTACTGGGGGCAGAAGATTACGGAATTTACAATGTTGTTGCCGGCGTGGTTACGATGTTCGGCTTTTTAAGCGGGGCAATGGCAAGTGCAAGCCAGCGATACTTTAGTTTTGAACTTGGAAAAAATAATCAGGAAGGTCTTGAAAAAACATTTGCCATTACAGTAACAATTTACGCTATTCTGGCTTTAGTAATAATTCTGCTTGCAGAAACCTTGGGACTTTGGTTTGTCTGTAAAAAATTGCTAATTCCCGCAGAACGCTTTACCGCTTCCAAGTGGATTTATCAGTGTGCAATCATTTCGTTTTTGTTCACGATTATGACCACACCTTACATGAGTTCCATCATAGCCCATGAAAATATGAATGTTTACGCATACGTGAGCATTGTAGAAGCCGTATTGAAACTGGGCATCGTTTTTGTTTTGAAAATAGGCAGGGGCGATAAACTTATTTTATACGGAATTTTACTCTTATGTGTTGCCGTAATAAATACTTCACTTTACAGATTTTATTGTAAGAAGCATTACAAGGAATGTAAGTTTAAGTTTTTGTGGGAAAGGGAAAAGATTAAAGAGATGTTCAGTTATGTAGGCTGGAATCTTTTTGGAAGTGCAGTTGGTGTTTTTAAAAATCAGATTTTAAATATTTTACTCAATCAGTTTTTTGGGGCGGTCGTGAATGCAGCTCGTGCAATTGCTTTTCAGATAAGTTCGGCGGTTTCAAGTTTTAGTCAGAATTTTTCTACAGCTATCAGACCTCAGATTATAAAATCTTATGCAGCACAAAAAAAAGATGAATATCTGCTACTTGCTTTTCGTGGTTGCCGGCTTACGTTTTTTTTAATGCTGATTTTCACAATTCCGCTAGAGCTTGAAATGCCTTTTGTTTTAAAAGTCTGGTTAAAAAATCCGCCGGAAAATACAGTTCTTTTTGCCCGTCTTGTTTTGCTTGATGTTTTGCTTGATAGCGTAAGTTATCCAATTATGACACTTGCACAGGCAACAGGGAAAATAAAATTGTATCAGTCTGTAGTGGGCGGAATTTTACTTTTAAATTTTCCTCTTAGCTGGATTGTGCTCTCTTTTGGGACAGATGCATGGTCTGTTTTTGTAGTTGGAATCTGCATAACAATGATTGCTTTTGTAATAAGGCTTTTTATCGTAAGGCATTTGATTTCTTTTTCTTTAAGAAATTTTTGTAAAGATGTTGTACTGCGGATTTTTGCAGTTGCCTTAATTTCAATTCCAATTCCCTTAGTTTTAGAATTTTTTATTCACAATGAAATATTAAGATTTTTTACAGTGTGCATTACTTC
>CAVFQN010000156.1:0-8572 GCA_963624615.1 Treponemataceae bacterium
AAATTAAAGAGGGCTTTAGTTTTTGTTCTGGTTGCTCTTGCTTTTATCATTTTGATTATTCTGGTAACCGGTAGAAAAAAGACTGTGGCTAAGGCGGAAAGTATTCCTGTAGTTGTTGTTCAAAAACCTGAACGAAAAAATCTTTTTCAGTCGGTTACTATCAGCGGTTATGTTGAAGCCAAGGCTATGATTCCCGTAGTTCCTTTTGTTTCTGGAAATATTCAGGAATATCCTGCTAAGGCTGGCGATTTTGTCAAAAAAGATACGCTTCTGGCAAAAATTGATGACGCTCCTTTTCGTCAGCAGATGCTGCAGGCTCAGGCGGCTTATCTTGCGGCAAAATCAACTTATGAGAGAATAGATAGTCTGTACAAGTCTGGGGCAACCACCCAGCAGAATTATGATAATGCAAAGGCTCAGTATGATGCTTCTTCGGCTCAGTATGATCTGGCAAAACTCCAGATGGATTATACGGAAGTGAAAGCCCCTGTGGACGGAACGATTTTGATTGCCGACCAGGCTGTGGGTGGAACGGCAGCTCAGGGAACGCCTCTTGCGGTTCTGGCAGATTTAACAAACCAGGTTGTGCGGCTGAAAGTTCCGGAAAAATATTTTGATTTATTTACCATTGAAAAGGAAAACCTGGCTGTAACGGTAATCCGCCCGGCGGAAAAAAGCCTGGGGTTGATGACGGGTGCCACCTCTGGTGACAAAACTACCACCCCTGGGGACGACACGAACGCCCTGGTGACCGATGCCAAAACATCCGCCACAATCGAAAATATTGCTCCTTACGTTTCGCCGGAAAGTAAAACTTTTGAAGTAGTCTGCCATTTAGACCAGCCGGGCCAGCGTTTTAGGCCTGGAATGTTTGTAAAAGTTCAGGTTGCCTACAAAACTTATCAGAATGTGCCGGTTCTTCCAATTCAGACAAAAAAAATGGACGGAAGTTTTTATCTTTATGACAGCGAAAATCAGACTGTACATTTTGTGATGCCGGAAAAAACTCCAGATGATGGGCAATATTTTATTGTGGACGAAATATATGCAGACTCTTTTTTTGTAACAGATGGCCAGAATTTTATTTTTGACGGTCAAAAAGTCAGGCTTTACGAAGATGCAAAAAACGAAGCCTTTGGGGGAGAAAATCAGTAAATGAAAATTTCAGAATTTTCAGTTAAACATCCGGTAATCATTACTATTTTCCTCATTGTTCTTACTGCTTTTGGATTTTATTCTGTGGCCGGAATGCGAATGGAATTTATGACCGATATTTCCATGCCGCAGGCCATTGTTATGACGGTGTGGCCGGGAGCCAGTGCCGAAGATGTAGAACAGGATGTTACAAAAATTCTTGAAGAGGATTTTGTTACCCTGCCGCATTTTAAAAGCGTTTCAAGTCAATCATACAATTCTTTGAGCTGGGTTACCGTTACTTATGCGGACGGTTACGATGCCAACGATCAGCTGGTAGAACTCAGAAATAGAATTTCCCAGTTAAAAGATGATTTACCGGACGGAATTTCCGGCGAACCTACAGCACTTGTTGGCGGCGTTTCCATGCTGCCTGTAATTTCTTTTTCTGTAGAAGCCGGACAGGATTCGGGTCGGGTGATTCAGTACATAAAAGATGAACTTACTCCAATGCTCACTCAAATTGATGGTGTTTCGGAAGTCCAGGTTGATGGCGGAAAAGAACTGCAGGTGGAAGTAAAGCTCAAGGTGGATGAACTTACTTCAAAGGGGATTTCAGTTGCTACGGTTTATCAGATTTTGAATTATGGAAATACCAGTCTTCCGCTGGGAAATGCAACTTATCAGAATCGGGAAATTCAGATTCGTTATTCTGGTGATTATTCTTCTATTGAAGATATTAAGAATTTGCCGGTTGGGGCTACAGATAAAAAAGAAATTATTCATCTGGGGGATGTTGCCGAAGTAAATCTTTCTTACCCGGATGCTGAATATTACGTTACGGACGGAACAAATCCCCTTACAATCGTAAGCATCACTAAGCGAACGGATGGCGACACCGTAAAAATCTGTAAGGCAGTCAAAAAAGCCCTGTCACAAATTACGGAAGAAACCGGCGGCGGAGTTCAGTTCCATATCATTTCTGATGACAGCCGCCAGGTAAAGGCTTCTCTTAAAACGGTAATTTCTTCGGGAATTATGGGAATCATTTTTGCAGTTATCGTTATCCTCCTGTTTTTGGCTGACTGGCGGGCAACCCTCACCGTTTCCATTTCCATTCCACTTTGTATTTTGTTCAGTTTGATTGGGCTTAGGATTATGGGGATTTCCCTGAACTTGATGAGTCTTTCCGGCCTGGTCATTTCTCTTGGTATGGTTGTTGACGGTTCTTCGGTTATGCTGGATCAGATTTACCGTTATTACCAGCAGCGGGATCCTAAAACCGGCCAGCTGAATTATACGGTCACCCAGGCAATTTACAAGGGTTGGGATGAAGTTGCTGCTTCCATTTTGGCTAGTGCTGCGACTACAATCGTATGCTTTTTGCCAATCGCATTTTTGACAGGACTGATTGGAAAAATCTTAAATGCCGTTGCAATCACAATTATGATGGCGATTTTTGCTTCCTTCCTGGTTGCCGTCGTGGTCGTTCCTTATCTTCTCAAACTTTTGCTAAAAGAAAGCGGGCCAAAAATCCGCACAAAAAAGAGAAAATTCGACATTGTAATGGAAAAAATCGAGGGCGGTTACAGAAATCTTTTAAATCTTTCGCTCAAAAATTGTGGACTTGTAATTTTTGCGGCTGTTTTTCTTTTGATTTTTTCTGCCTTTATTGCGACCCGGTTGGGCGTTGCCTTTATCCCGTCTACCGATACCGGGGAATTTTACCTTTCTATGGATTTACCGGTGGGAACTTCGCTTGAAGAAACCCAGAAAAAAATGGGAGTTGCCCAAAAACTTCTTTATAAATACGTGCCGGAAATTGATAACGTCGTTTTTTACGTCGGAAAAAGTAATACCAAGGCCATTGTTGCCCAGTCAACGCCGGAAGCTGGCTACGCCCACGTTGTTCTAGTTCCTGTTTCTGAGAGGAAGCGGGGCGTTCACGAAATTATGCTGCAAATGCAGGAGATTTGGGCCGCTGTCATTCCAGACAGCAAAATTACAGTCGCCAACGGAGGTTTTGATA
Source organism: Treponemataceae bacterium (assembly GCA_963624615.1). Lineage (GTDB taxonomy): Bacteria > Spirochaetota > Spirochaetia > Treponematales > Treponemataceae > Treponema_D. The sequence continues at coordinate 3,164 of CAVFQN010000156.1, forward strand.
AACTGGTAAGTTATGTTTCTGACGGCGGTGGCTATGGTCTTACTCTGATTTCTGAGGATATGGACACCCTATACGAAACAGCCTGCCGACTGCGAGATTATCTTGTAACCGACCCGGACGTTGTAACTGCCAAACTTGATACAGATTTTGACACTTCTACCATGGTTATTGATATGAGCCAGGAATATTTGAGTTCACTTGGAATTACAAGTTACGAGGCGGGAATTACTTCTGCAATTTTATTCCGGGGCATGGACGCCGGCCGTTACAAGGATTCTGTCACAGGCGACCGCTACAATATTCATATTTCTTCGGATGTTGCCGATGGAAATATTTCTGCGGACACAATTTCAAACGTGCATATTGTTACGCAAAAAGGCCAGGATGTTTCTTTTGCCAACCTTTCTGATATAAAAGTCGAAAAATCAATTTCGCAAATCAACCATTCTGACAGAGCAAAAACAATTACCGTTTCTGCCAGCCTTGTAAGCGAAAATACTTCCGGGGTTTCAAGTCGAATGAACCAGTATCTGGAAAAAAATCCCCTTCCAAACGGCGTAAAAAGTAAGTCGGGCGGAATTATGGCCTTGATTGGTGATATGATTACCCCTATGGCAACAGCCATGATTATTGCGGTTTTCTTAGTTTACATTGTTATGGCCCTGCAATTTGAACGTTTCCGCCAGCCCCTTTTGATTATGCTTTCAATTCCATTTTGTTTTATCGGGGTTGTTCTGGGACTTCTGATTTTTGGCTCAACACTGAACCTGCTTTCGCTTCTGGGACTTGTTTCACTTTCAGGGGTTGTTGTAAACAACGGAATTATCCTGGTTGATTATATCAATCAGCTTAGAAAAGAGAAAAAACTTGAAATTGCAAGGGAGCGGGGAAGCCAGGATAAGGACGGCGAATGGCAGGTGGAACTTTCCGCCAGAGAAGAAAACGAAATCCTTGAAAAATGTGTTGCGGACGGTTCTGCCAGCCGAATTAAGCCGATTTTGATTACGACTTTGACTACGCTTTTGGGAGATGTGCCGATGGCAGTTTCAAAAGGCGAGGGGGCGGAAATATACGCCCCGATGGGGCAGGCCATTGTTGGTGGGCTTTTGACATCAACATTAATCACGCTGATTATTATTCCGGTTATTTATTATATGACCGAGAAGAAAAAGGATGATAAGACACCTCGAGTTACCGCTAACGTGGAACTTTCAGAAGGAGAAAAATAAAAAATGAAAAAAATGAAGTCTGTTTTTGCAATTTTTGCCGTAATTTTTTGTGGGATGATGGTCACCTCCTGCTACACAGTTTTTAGCGGAGGAACTGGGGGGCTGATTGTGGACGCAGAGTCGACTTCCACCCCCAAATCTGGAATTGCGAATGTCGACGTTTACGCCTACACCAGCCAGGCTGACCGCGACGGTGATTTTGACAAGTGGAGTGAGGGGACAGTTTTTGTGCCGACTGCCGATTATTACGGCCACACCAGCACAGGCTCTGATGGAACTTTTACTCTGAGTAAACTTGTCTGGAAAGAAAAAAATCCTGATTTTTGGCGGGATGGTGATTATACCGATATTTTCCTCCTCTACTATCACGAAAATTACGGACTTACAAAAGATAAAACAGTGATTGTTTCGGATTCTACCAGCGATACGGTTTATGCAGAATTGAAAGCAGTTCGTAAAACTACAAATTTGACCCTGAATTTCAAAGATGTTTCTAACGACTCTTTGACATCCAACGTAATTTACGCAAAAATTTCCGTTCCTCAGACTAGCCAGAAAAATACTACGGCGGCTGCAAAAGTTTACGAACTTACAGTTTCTGGTGGTTCTGGTTCGATTTCTGTTTCTTATCCTCGTTATCAGAGTGATGATGATAAAAATGATGGCAAGGAAACGGAGCCGGAGATTTCTGTTTCTTATGTTCAAAGTGCTGATGAAATTACATGGAAAGGTTGTTTTAATGGTGATAATGAAGCCGGAGATTATTCTTTTCGTTCTGATGCCGAGACTGGAATTGCAAAAATCATAAAAAATATTGATTATTCGCTGACTTTTTATGGAAAAGCGGTAAAATTTTCTGTTCCGACGATTAGTGGGCAATACACTGGTGGCTCTGCTGGCTCTTCTGCTGCATCTTCCAGCACAAGTGACGGATACGGTTCCAAGTCTGATGACGGCGTGGTAATTTCCCTCAAACTTGCCGATTCTTCTGGGGCTTACACAATTGACGGCGGACAAGTTACGACAACTTCCCAGACGGTCGGAACTTCCAGCACAGAAAAGCACGGAATTTTCAGCGGGTTGGGCTCTGGTTCTTACTGGACAGATTCATCTTACACTGGAAAATTTTCCACAATAAAAGCTAAGGTTATTGCTGATGACGCCGCCAGTACATCAAAAGAAATTGAACTTCGCAGCAATGATTCAAGTTACAACGTGCAATTGTAAAGGTAGAAATTTATAGAAGTTTTATGAAGAAATCTTTTTTTGTAACAGTTTTTATGATGATTTTGCTGGCCGGGATTTGGGCGGAAAAACTTCCTTCCGGGGCAGACGCTAATTCTACCCCTGGTGGGGAAAAATTCACCTACCCCCAGTTGCGTTCAGCCTTGCAGGCTAACAATCCCGAACTTTTGTCCCTGCAGGAAGAATATGCCCGCAGCCTTCTGGATTCAAAAGACGCCTGGGCTGAGCTTGGCCCTACAGTTGACCTGCAAATCAGCGGAACTTATATGCTTAATCCGCCAGTCGACTCAATTTACCTGAATGTTGACGACATTTTGAACTCGATAAACTGGCCGACAAATGCAAAGCCCAGTTCTACAGGCCAGTATGTGAAAATTTACGACGGAATGGAAAGTACTCTCTACAATTTTCAGCTTTCCATGACCCAGCCGCTTTTCACCTGGGGAAAAATCCCAAATGCCATTGCCCTTTACAAAAAGACTTCGGAAATCAGGCTGACCCAGGTTGAATCAAAAACAGAAGAACTGGAAACCGAATTAAAATCCAGATTGTTTACACTTTTGCAGCTGAAAAAAATTGCAGAAATCATTGAAGAAGAAAAAATTTACGCCGATCGCCTTGTAAAAGTTAGTGAAGATGCCGAAAAATCGGGAATGTTGCTTCACCAGGATGTTGTGGATGCGAAAATCCAGGCAAAAGAACTGGAAATTGCCCAGCGAGATTTGACCGAACAAATTGATAATCAGCTTCTGGAACTTTCGCGGGCGACCGGAATTGAAAATCTGACCCTGGAAAATCTGAATTTGGAAGAACAAAATGCTGATGGTGACGAAATCACAGAAATTTTGACTGCCGACCGTTCCGAAATAGAAGAAAAAGCCTTGTCTGGTAATCAGCTTTCTATAAAACTTGTGACCCAACTCAAAGAAGTAAATGATTTAGCCACCAAAATTTCCAAAGCCTCTGTAAACTGGAAGCCGGATTTTGCCTTGAAAACGTCCCTTGGCTACGCAGGTTCAAGATTTCCCCTTGTAGAACCTAACTGGCTCAAAAAAGATGATTATTCTGCCAATTTTTCGATTGGAATTAAAACTACAATTTGGGATGGCGGAAAAAAAGTCCGCGACGTGGAAAGAAGCCAGAGTAATGCAAAAACCGCCCAGATTAATCAGGATGATGTCAGAGTTACAATCAAAAAAACATTGAACAGCCAATGGAATACGGTGGATGTCTGCACAATGAAAATAGACTACCAGGATTTGAAAATTGAAGCAGCAGATTCTAAAATTGCCCAGAAACAGACAGTTTACGAAACCGGCTACGGAAGTGAAACAGACGTTCTGAATGCAAAAATCGACCGGTGTAATCAGCTGATGGAAAAAGAAAAACAGGTACTTTCGCGTGGAGTTGCCTGCCTGACGATTTTGTATCTTTGCAGGTAGGTAAACGCGTTACTTTAGTTTTTGCCAATTTGTGCTATAGGGAGCCTCTAAAAATTGCAATTTTTAGAGATGCCCTATAAATATTTTATGGATAATCTTATGAATGTTTACAAAACAGGCCCTGCCAACGTTATTTTTGCCGATTTTCCGGATGTTGACGTGATTCGCGTTGAAGATACTTATTATATGGTGAGTACGACCATGCATTTTATGCCCGGTTGTGTGATTTTGCGGTCTTATAATCTTTTGGACTGGGAAATTTGCTCTTACGTTTTTGATGAACTTGAAAAAACTGACGGTCAGACACTTTGTGACAACAATGGGATTTACGGCCAGGGAATGTGGGCGGCTTCGCTTCGCTTTTATGACGGAAAATTTTATGTTTGTTTTGTCGCAAATGATACCCACAAAACTTATCTTTTTACTTCTGAAAAAATTGAAGGGCCCTGGAAAAAATCAGAAATCCAGGGATTTTATCATGATATGTCGCTGCTTTTTGATGATGATGGCAGAGTTTTTACTGTCAGTGGAAATACAGAAATCCGCCTGATTCAGATGAAAAGTGATTTGTCTGGCCCTCTTGAAGGTGGAATTAATAAAGTCATAATCAAAGATGATAGGGAAAATGTAAATCTTGGTTATGAGGGAAGTCATTTTTATAAGATTAACGGAAAATATTATATTTTTTTGATTCACCTGCCAAAAGGAAAAATGCGGACGGAAGCCTGTTTTGTTAGTGATAAGGTGGACGGCGAATACAAGGGCGGAGATGTTTTGTGTGCGGATTTTGCTGACTGGAACAGCGGACTTGCCCAGGGCGGAATTGTTCAGTCGAACGACGGAAAATTTTATGCGATGTTGTTCCAGGACCACGGAGCTTTGGGAAGAATTCCTTTTTTGATGGAAATTAAAATGCCGGAGAAAAATCCGGGAGAGGAAAAACCGGAACTTCCAATTTTTCCGCAAACTGTTCCGGCAGAAGTTACCGTTTTGGACAATCGACCTGGCTACAAATACCAGCCACTTTTTTCAGATTCATTTTGTGATGACAACGGCAGATTGAATTTCTGCTGGCAATGGAACCATATCCCCGAAAAATCTTTGGTAAAACTTTCAAAATCAGAATATCGCCTGAAAACCGGAAAAATTGTCGTAAATCCAGTTCAGGCAGCAAACACACTAACCCAGAGAATTTTTACAGAACACTGTACCTGCACCGCAACAGTTGACGCCTCAAAAATAAATGAAGGCGATTTTACCGGCCTTTGTGCATTGGAAGGGGAATACGGTTTTATCGCTCTGACAAAAAAGGACGGAAAATTCAAAATTGTGGTCGCAGAGCATAAAATCCCTTATAGTCCCTGGGCTATGAAAGTTTCTGATTCGTCCGAGCCTGATTTTATTGCCGAAATCCCATGCGAAAATCCCAAAATGACATTTACCCTTGATTTCAACCTGGAAAAAGACAGACAGGATGTGACTTTTTATTATGC
>CAVFQN010000157.1:0-5331 GCA_963624615.1 Treponemataceae bacterium
ATGCAGAACCTTCCGAACTTGATTTTGGTTATCCGGAAAATAATCCACTTTATTTTGGAAATCCTTCCGACGCTAAAACTGATATCCAGGAAGAATGGAATTTCTTAATGGAAAAATCACAATTTACAGAATCCTACAATAAAAGTCTTTTGATTCCAAATTGGGTTGCCTGGCATCTGTCCAAAGATGATTTGGGAGATTCAGACAGGTCAAACAAATTTGCCCCAGATAAAACTTTACCCCAGGGCTGGTATACCGTAAAAAAAGCGGATTACCAGTATACTGCCTACGGTTTTGACCGTGGACACGTCTGTCCGTCCGCTGACCGCACATCTTCAAAAGAAGCAAACGAAGAAACTTTTTTGATGACGAATATGTTACCCCAAGCCCCGGACTGTAACAGAATTGTCTGGAAAAATTTAGAAGAATATGAGCGAGATTTGATAAAACAGGGAATGGAACTTTACATTTTTGCAGGAGGATTTGGCCGAGGTGGAATCGGAAACAATGGATATTTCGAGGAAATTTTACTAAACGAAAATTCCACTCCAGAACTTTATTCCCCATCAGACAGCCCGACGGTCGTTCAATCAGCCCCACAATCGAATTTTCCAACTTCCAGGCTTGCCATAGCCGTACCAGAATTCTGCTGGAAAATCATTCTTGTCCTGCCAGAAGGCGACGACGACCTGGAAAGGGTAACTGGCGACTGCCAGGTGATTGCGGTCTGCATTCCAAATAAACAAGGCTGCCAGGAAGGTGGCAGCTGGGAATTGTACGAATGCAGTGTTGACTATATAGAAGAAATCACCCAGATGGATTTTTTTGAACTACTACCAGACGAAATTGAAGCAGAACTGGAAAAGTAAGTCTTAAAATCGTATAATCTCCCCTATGAATCTACTTTCCATCAGCAACTTAGCAAAAATTGGGCGGGAAAAGCCTTTATTTACTGGAGTGACATTTGGCATTCAGGAAGGCGAAAAGGCTGCCCTCATCGGACGCAATGGCAGCGGAAAATCCACACTTTTGAATACAATCGCAGGTCTTTATCAGCCGGACGAAGGAAGTGTCGTTATCAACAAAGAAGCCGGCATTTCATTTTTACCACAAAATCCGGTTTATAATTCAGAAGATACTATCAGAAATCATATTTTTAAATCAGAATCCCCAAAACTGCAGACAATCCGCGAATACGAAGAAATTTGCGAAGAAATGAGCAGGCTGGATGCAAGATCTAGTCTGCAAAAAGAATATGACCGGATAATGCTGAAAATGGAAAATCAGGATTTGTGGAATTACGAACAACAGATTTCTTCTATTTTGACAACGCTTGGAATCACCGACATGACCCGAAAAATGGGAAGTTTGAGTGGCGGAATGATAAAAAAAGTCGCCCTGGCCCAGGTTTTAGTTGAGGACACAAAACTTCTTCTCCTGGACGAGCCAACAAATCACCTGGACATCACAACAATCACCTGGCTGCAAAACTATCTTCACGATACAAAACGATCTGTTTTGATGGTCACCCACGACCGTTATTTTTTGGACGCTGTCTGCAATAATATTTACGAACTTGCCAGAAATAAACTCAAACTTTACGTTGGAAATTATTCGCAATACCTTGAAAAAAAGGAAACAGAAGCCCAGATTGAAGCAAATACCGAACGCAGAATTGAATCGGTCCTTCGTTTTGAACGCGACTGGCTGCTCCGTGGTCCTTGTGCCCGCGGAACAAAAATCAAAGCCAGAATCCAGCGGGATCAGCAGCTTATAAACCGCGAAAAATTTCAGGCAGACAAGGCTTTTTCTTTTGAAGTCAAAGGCCAGCGGTTGGGCGGAAAAGTTCTGGAATTGCACAATATCAGTAAAAATTTTCCAAAAGGATATGTTGGAGCAGAGGCGACGGGAAAAGGCAGTCAAAGTGATTTTTCTGTCCTCCAAGGGCAAGCCCACGCCCCTCAAGGGGATGGAACCGCCAGCCAAGGTGATTTTTCCACCTCCCAAGGCAATCCCCCTACCCCACTTCAATCCACCTCCTTCGTCCCTGTCATCCGCAATTTTTCCTACGTCTTTACAAAAGGACAGAAAATCGGAATTTTTGGCGATAACGGGTCGGGAAAATCGACATTTTTGAACATTGTCACAGGAAATCTCAAACCAGACACCGGTACCGTCGAAGTCGGCCTCAATACAAAATTCGGCTACTACACCCAAAATCCGGTTTTTAAAGACACCAGCCTGACCGTTTTGGAATACATAAAAGAAACAGCCGAGCACATGAAACTGGGCCAAGGCGGAACAGAAGTTTCCGCAGCAAAATTCCTGGAAGAATTCGGTTTTGAAGGCAAAATCCAACATTCGCCGGTTTCCACTTTGAGCGGTGGCGAGCGAAAACGCCTTTTTTTGGTCCGCCTGCTGCTGGAAAACCCAAATTTTCTGATTTTGGACGAGCCGACCAACGATTTTGACATTTTCACAATGAATATTCTGGAACAATTTCTCATGAACTACCAGGGTTGTCTGCTTTTGGTCAGCCACGACCGCTATTTTATGGACAAAACCGTCGACAGCCTCTTTATCCTGGAAGAAGACGGCAACATTTCGGGTTTTGTCGGAAAATGCAGCGAATATATTGAATTACGAGAAGAAATGAAGAAGGAGGGGGAAGCGACGTTTTGTCCTCCATTGTCTAATCGAGGACAAAACTCGGGAGAGAGCAAAGCTCACGTACCGTCCCCCTCAGCAGGGGCAAAAAATCCGACATCAGCAAAAAGCTCATCATCAAAAGCAGCTTTAAATTCCCCTGCCCCCGGCCCCCGCAACGCCCCCGAAACATGTTCGGCTAATCAGCCTGGCAAAAAGCAGAAGCTCACCTACAAAGAGCAAAAAGAATTTGAAGCCCTGGACGCAGAAATCCCGCAACTGGAAGCTGAACAAAAAGAATTGGAAAATCAAATGTCATCATCGGACTTTGCAACGGTACAAAAAGCAGGTATCCGCTACAAAGAAATCACAAAACTTCTGGAAGAAAAATATCCCCGCTGGGAAGAACTGGCGGAAAAAGCCTGACTTCAGGTAGAAAAGTCTAGTTCTCTCTTATTGCCCGCTTTACATCATCAAAAGTGAAGTCTGTCCGCCCTTCCTGGCCTGCAATCAGGGCAGAACGGTTCAAAACACTTTCGATTTTTGCGCAGGAAAATCCGTCAAAAGTTTTTACAAGCAGAGAATTTGTACAATCCTGGGCAGGGCTTTTTCCCCGACAATACATTTCTACAAGTTTTGCCCTGTCATCAGCATTCGGATAAGGCACTGTAAGTTTTGCATCAAAACGACCTGGCCGAATCAAAGCAGAATCCAGAGCCTTGATTGAGTTTGTAGCCGCAATCACCAGAACCCCTTTTGTAGGCTCAAAACCGTCCAACTCATTCAAAAGAGCGGTAACAATTCGGGTATTTTCGGTTTCCAGTGCAGACCCGGAATAATTTCTTGTAGTCCCAATTCCATCAAACTCATCAATAAAAACAATACAAGGAGCTTTCCGGCGGGCTTTTTTAAACAAAAGTTTAACTTTCATAGGACCAATAGCCATAAACATAGATTCAAAATCCGTTGCCTTGGCAGGAATAAAATTCACCTTAGCTTCGCCAGCCAAAGCCTTGGCAAAAAGAGTTTTTCCATTACCGGGAGCCCCTTCCAGTAAAATCCCCTTTGGCATACGCAGCCCCTTTTTTGCGTACTCCTCAGGATTTTTCATAATTTTCATGACCTGGGTCATATCTTTTTTCAGATTTTCCATACCGACAATGTCATCAAACTTAACACCGGTTTTGTGCATAACCTTAAAAGAATTGGGCCCAATAAATTTGCGGAAGGCAAAAAGAATGATTCCGATAAAAATGACATAAAAAATCACATCAAAAATTGTAGAAAGGATTTCTCCCCCATCTTTTTGCACTTTCACAGTAACATCGTTTTTTAAAAGTTCTTCCTTGAGTGTCGGGGAATCTGGATTTACCGTCTCATACCGGGTTTTATCATCACCATTTTTTGTAAAAATAATTTTTTCATCAGAAAAAGTTGCAGAAGCAATATTCCCGCCGGCAACATCATCATAAAAATCAGAATAAGAAACAGCCTGAGTTTTAGAAGCAAAAGCATCATAAGCAAAATAACCAGTCACCAGCAAAAGAACCACAAGCAGTGGGAAAAATAATTTTTTATTACGCATAATTTAAATATAGCAAAAATGACAGCAAAAATGGAAAAAAAAAGGGAAAAGTTCTAAGACTTTTCCCTGTAATTTTTAATTTGTTGTAGGTAACCTAAAAATTGCAATTTTTAGAGGTTACTTTGAAAACGCGCACTTCTAAGTCTTGCTATTTCCAAGACTTAGAATGCGCAGGCATCTCTGAAAAAGCATTGAAAATGATTTTTTAGAGATGCCCTGTACTTGTCACAAAACTTTCGGCTTTGGCAAAATCATCAATTTTGATAATTCTTGTCTGCCAGTATTCGGCCTCGCTTTTTGTCATATAAGGTCCAACCCGAACCCTGTAGAAAAGTCTGCCTTTATTATCCTTGAAAGTAAAAATATCGGCCGGGATTTTGTTTTCGTCAAGAATTGACCGGGCATTTTCGGCAGTTTTTTTGTTTCCGTAAGCTGCAACCTGTACCCAGAACTGAGTTTTTTTGGCTTCGGTTTTTGGAGCCGATTTTGCAGTAGTTTTTGTACTTGCGGATTTTGCCTGAACTGTAGATTTTGTCTGGACAGTGGTCTGCTTTTTAACCGAGGTTTGTGAAGTTTGTACAGGAGCCTTTGTTTCCTGGGCAGAAGTTTTTGCAGGAGCTTTGATAGAAGCCGGGCTCTGAACCTGTTTAGCTTCAAGACTTGCTTCCGGAGTTGAAGTTGGAACATTTACCGTAATATTAATATTCTGTGGCTGGCTTTCTTTTAGAATTTCCTGTTTAAGCGAATTCATGTCGATTGTAGTGCCAGTCGAAGAATCCGATTTTGGCATTTCGTAAACTGTAGCGTTATCAGCAAGAACTACCAGATCGTTAGTTTTTACTCCGGCTTCTGGAGGCAAGGCAAAAGAAGCTTTGTCGCCAGGATTATTTACGTTATTTTCTGCAGGAGAATTAATCCAGCCATTATTTGTGCTTTTATCAACAGGCGAAACACTTGCAATTGCAGGACTAGGATTTTTTGCTGGAGAATACATAATTCCGGCTGCTCCCAGCACAACTAACAAGAAAGCACCAACTGCGGCGATAATCCATAAAGTTTTCTTCTGTTCCATAAAATATTCCTCTTTGCACCGATTTTTT
>CAVFQN010000158.1:0-3295 GCA_963624615.1 Treponemataceae bacterium
CAAAAAATTCACTTGCGGTAAAAATGTTGGAGGCAAAAATTTTAAATATTTTAAAAATCATTATTGCCTCACTTCTGATTTTTCTGCATTTTCCGATTTTACTTCGCTTTCGATGAGAGTTAGGAAAATATCTTCCAACGACTGATTCTCAGAACCATGCTGAACTTTAAGTTCTTCCATAGTTCCAACAAACAAAAGCTGGCCTTTTTTTATAATCCCAATTCTATCGCAAAGTTTTTCTGCAACTTCCATTACGTGGGTCGAAAAGAAAACAGTTTTTCCAGTAGCAGCCCTCTCTCTCATCTCTTCTTTGATGATAAAAGCCGCTTCCGGGTCAAGCCCAACCATAGGCTCGTCCAAAATCCAGTTTTGCGGGTCAGAAATCAGGCTGGCAATCAGAAAAAGCTTCTGCTTCATTCCGTGGCTGTAAGACGAAATGCGATTTGAAATAACTTCCTGCAGGCCAAATCTCTGGCAAAAATATTTTATGCGGTCTTTTCGCAAATTCGTCGGGACTTTATAAACATCACCAATAAAATTTAAATATTCAATGGCTTTTAATCGTGAAAAAGTTTCGGGATTATCCGGAACAAATGCAAAAGTCCTTTTTGCGGCAATCGGGCGGTCTTTCATCGAAATTCCGTCCAGAAGGATTTCCCCCTGGTCTGGCTGCAAAATCCCGGTAATCATACGAATTGCAGTCGTTTTTCCAGCCCCATTCGGCCCCAGAAAACCAAAAATTTCGCCATTATTTACGGTAAGGCTCAGAGAGTCAACCGCTTTGCCACCGTTCTTGTTGTAAGATTTAGAAACATTTTTTACTTCAAACATTTTCTTCTCCGATTTTTTTTTATGGCGGTCCGGCAGACAAGCTGCCGTCGCTATGTACAGGGTTCGCTACGCTCATTCCTCCGCTCGTTTCACTCGCTTCGGAACGCCTGCGGCGCCCTTCCCAGCGCTACCGCATTTTGGCGATTCCAACCTTAGCCAACAGATGAACAAAAGCTGAGTTCCAGTAAATTGCTACTTCGTTTGTGCTGTAACTGCCCTGGTTATCAATAAAACACATCAAAGGTGCTTTTCCTTGAAGATATTTCTTGGCACATTCATCCTGCAGCCATTGAGAAGGACCACCAACCAGCATTCCCGGCATAAGGTGACCGCTCGCCCCGGAAGGCCTGTGATGAGGTTTTTCAGGAAAATGAGAACCTTCCCCAGTCACATAACAATATCCCAAGGGATTACATCCTAACAAGTAGTCAAACTGATGTCTAGACGCTGTAATATAATCAGAATTTCCGCTTACTTTAAAAGCAAGCAGAAGGAGATGGGCTACATCACATACCGCTCCATTACTACCCCAGCCAAAATGTTCCAGACCGGTTTTAAAAGCCGAATTTTCCACAATCTTCAAAATTTCATCAGCCTGGGTCAAAATGTCAGTTTTTATGACAGAAACAATCTGCTGGTCTTTAATTTTATCAGCATTTTCCAGGAGGATTTCGCTACCGTAACCAGAAACAAGTCCCCAGCCAAAACCTTCCTGCCAGCCCCTATCCCAAGGACAAGCCGGATCCAGTGGTCTAAGTTTTTGAACCAGGCGGATTTTTGCAGCCCGATTCAAATAAGCTTCATCACCAGTTGCAGCCCAAAGCGAACAAAGGGCAAAATAGCGTTCGTCGGCAACATTTTTATCCCCATAACCGCCAGTCGTAATTTCTGGAGGGTTGATAAAAAGTTCATCATCATGATTATCAAGATAAGACTGGGCTTTTTTAGCCGCCTCCAAAAGATTTTTTGCAAAATCCGGGTCTGTTTTTTCGTAATACTTGGCGGCAAAAGCCAAACAACCCGCAAAATCGGCAGTTGCGGCGGTCGAAACAGGGGCTAAAACCTGTTTATCCTTTTCTTCTTCCGGCAAAATAAAAGCACAGAAATGATAGCAGGTGATTTTATGATAAACGCCACCGTCTTTTCGCTGCATTTGCAGCATCCATTCCAGTTCAAACCTGACTTCGTCCAGAATATCAAAATCAGAAAATTTGTCTTTTGTAGAATCGTAGGCCAAAAGCAAATCCATAACAGATTTTGCAGCCGCAACAACGTAACGCCCATAATCCCCGGCGTCGTGCCATCCACCTTGAACATTTTTAGTCTGGACAGTTCCATAAATTTCTGCAGGACTTGTATGGCAAATCCCCTGACCGCACCGAGAAAGCTTAAAATAATTCAAAGTTGAAAAATAAAGTGAATCGTAAACGTGGTCTGCAATCTTAAAATCAAAACTTTTTGACTGTCCCACTTTTACAAAAAATTGGCCTTCTTTAGAAAAATCCGAAAAATCCGCCAGCCAGACATCCTGGTCAACCTTCGGGTCTAATTCCTTGTTTTTTACAAGTTTTCCAGAATAAAGGGGATTTCCGGTTTGGCAATCACAAATTTCAAAAGAATCCGCCCCAGTCTTGTCTTTTTCCAGCCCCATCACAAAAGCGAATTTTGAACCGTCAAGAAAATATCCAATCTGATTTACAAAAATATTCTTATTCTGCATGCCACAAAATATAGCCTAGTTTGTATGTCAAAAGTTGAATAAATCTCCATATTAGTTGGCAAAAGTTGAAGATTTAGGGGGATAGTGAAACATTAGGGAGTCTCTAAAAATTACAATTTTTAGGTAACTTTGAAAACGCGCACTTCTAAGTCTTGCTATTTCCAAGACTTAGAGATGCCCATTACAATCCACACATCAGACGGCTGAAAGGGATTTTCTGCTTTTGGGATTTTCCACCCTCATCAATCAAAGTGATATTTACAAAAGAATCCGCAACTTCTTTCGCTGCTTCTTCTCCATAAAAAGTTCCCAGAGTTTCCAGATATTCGGCTTCCGTCATTTCTTCATCATTAAAAACAGGAGCCAAAAATAAATCCAAGACCATGCGGGTTTGTTCATCTGCAGAATTGTAAAAATCTGCAAGGCTTTTTTTTGTGATATTCAGTTTAAGCTGCTTGTCTTCCACCAGGGCGACCCCGGATTTAAAAATATAGGAAGATTGTTTTTCGTCCGTCATAAAAATCCGGATTTCGCCAGTCTTTTTTGATTCAGATTTTACATTTGTAAAACCGTTTTTGGAAAGTTCGTAGTCAATTTCTTTTGTGTCCAAAAATTGCTCTTCGCCGCCAGTTGCCGACAAAATCATTTTTGTAAACGCCTGACCAGAACCACCAGCAAAAGTGATATTCACAGAACCATCTTTTTGCAGGGCCAGAGTTAAATCAACAGAGCAGGAAGTAAAAA
>CAVFQN010000158.1:3305-11239 GCA_963624615.1 Treponemataceae bacterium
GTAAAAATGCAGGAAAAAAAAATCAAAAAACAAAAAAATGATGATAAAAGGGCAGGTATTTTAAATTTATTTAGCATATTAAAAAAATCTCCTTATCTAAAATCTGACGCTATTTTCCCAAAAATGCACCCATTCCCAGTGTCACCCTGACCCCAGTAAAAAGCACCAGCCCAGCCGACAGAGATTCTACAAAGGACAAGGCAGAATTATCAGGATTATTAAAAACTGTGTAACTTATATCCTGCACCACCTGAACCTTTGCCTTACTGACGTTAAAACTTGGAGTTGAAAGGGAAATCCCCAAAATGCCAGGGAAAATCGATGGACTGATTTTTTTATCAGAATTTACCATTGTTGCATCACCGAAAGAAAAAACCGGGCCTGCGTAAAATCTCAAATAATCGTTTACGGTTGCAGAAAACAAAATTGGCAGTTGGAAAAGCCCAAGCCCATGGTTGTATTTCAAAGAAAATCCCAGACCAGGCTCTAAAAACCATTTTGAAAAGCGAACATTTGACTGAAAATCTAATCCCCGCCATTTAAGCATAAATTCATTCGGAGAAATCAAAGACCAGCCCACAAATAATGCAGCGTCCATAGTAAGGGCATCTAAAATCGAAGCGTCTGGATTGTAAAATGAAGACCCTTTGAAAGAACTAACTTTTTTTTCAGTCGGATTTGATTTGGAATTTTCCGCTTTGCCATCACCAGTCCTTTTACCACTTGCGGCAACTTCACCGCCTGTGTCGCCATCATCAGAATTTCCACCAGTTCCAGGCTTTAAAAACTGACCACAAGCAACGTATTTGGGCTTCCAGTAAGGCTGATTTAGGGACGAAATTATTACCCCAACATTCGGGCCATCACTGATTGCAGAAATAAACTGATTATTTCCTATATAAATTCCAACATGAGTTACCGCCGCAGAAGAATTTGTCTTAAAAAAGAGCAAATCACCTACTTCTTTTTTGTTATCCGGAACAATTTTGCAATAACTGTAAAGGGCTTTCGACGTTCTTGGCAGCTGAACGCCAATCGCCTCGCGGGCAACAAAATAAACCAGGCCGGAACAGTCAAATTTATCTGGACCAACCGCCCCAAGCTGGTAAGGCGTACCGACATATTTTTTAGCCTCGGCAACAAATTTTTCGCGTTTTACCTGGGCTTGAGCTGGAGTAGAATCTTCGGCACAAAGTTTTAAACTACAAACCGAAAATAAAATGAGAAGAAGGAGTAAAAGTCTTTTTGCAACTTGATTTGATGATTTTTCTGATGATTTTAATATCTGCATAACTATATTTTCGTTAGATTTTACAATAAACATTCCTGTTTTTTTCTTATTTTTTTTCTATTTTTCTATATTTAGTTGTATAATTTTATCACTTCATTTCATCTTCTTGTAAAAGTAAACTTGAAGAGAAATTGTATTTTTAATGATAAGGGCATCTCTGAAAATTGCAATTTTTAGAGTTTTCCATAAGAAAAATAAGAGGAAATAAAATGGCAAAAGTAGAAAAACAGCTTCCATGGGCTTATCTTGATGAATTTAGAGGAAAAGATTTTAAGGGCGAATGGCCGACTTTCCCTGAAATGTTGAAAATTCAAACTAAAAGGCATGGTGACAGACCTTTTTTCACAGTCTTTGACGGTCCTGGTGATTCAAAAACGACTTTGACTTTTTCGGAAGTTCTGGAAAAAGCTGAAACTTTGGGTAACTGGCTGATTGCAAACGGCATTCAAAAAGGAGACCGCGTTGCAGTTATGGGAAAAAACTCCCCGGAATGGGCCTTAGTCTTCCATTCAACATTTTTTGCGAGTGGTATTATTGTCCCTGTTGATAACGGATTACACGAAGCAGAAATTGTAAATATCGTAAATACAGCAAAACCAAAAATTGTTTTCTGTGATGATGAAAAAGCTCCGCTTTATTCAAAAAATTTCCCGGATTTAATCATCAAATCTCTGAACCCTGCAAATCCCGAAAATTACGTTTACAATTTAAAGGCCGATAAAGTTGAGTCAAACCCTCCAGTAGAAGAAAATGACACAGCGGCAATTCTCTTTACTTCTGGAACTACGGGCAAGCCAAAGGGGGTAATGCTCAGTCATAAAAACCTGATTGCAGACGGATTTATTGCCCAGACAAATCTTACAATCTACCACACCGATGTTTTTTATGCCCTGCTCCCAATCCATCACGCATACACAATGCAGGCCGCATTTATTGTCCCTGTAGAAACAGGTGCCGAAATCGTATTTGGAAAAAGCCTTGCCGTTTCAAAGCTGATGAAAGAACTGAAAGAAGGAAAAATTTCTATCATGCTGGGAGTTCCTTTACTCTACAACAAACTTTTGTTCGGAATCAGAAATGGGATTAAAGCAAAAGGACCTTTTGTTGCAGGGGCTGTTTCAGTTCTTCGCGGTATTTCATTCTTTGTCAAAAAACTTACAGGGAAAAATATTGGTAAAAAACTTTTCAAATCAGTTTTGCAGCAGGCAAATATTTACACCCTGCGAGTTGCAATTTGCGGTGGTGGGCCATTGGCTTCCAGCGTTTTTAAACAGTACAACGCAATGGGTATAGATTTTATCCAGGGATACGGACTTACAGAAACCTCCCCAATCATCACCTTGAACCCTCTGGAACACTTCAAAATTGAAAGTGTCGGTCGTTCTTTTGCCCCTTATGAAGACATCAAAATCATAAATGGTGAAATGACGCTCACAAATAAAGGTTTACAGAATGTCGGCGAAATTGTAGTAAAAGGTCCAATGGTAATGCAGGGCTACTACGAAATGCCGGAAGAAACAAAGGCAATGTTCACAGAAGACGGATATCTGAAAACTGGTGATTTAGGCTGGATGGATAAGGAACTTTACGTAATGCTTTGTGGTCGTGCTAAAAACCTGATTGTCACAAACGGCGGTAAAAACGTTTATCCGGAAGAAATTGAAGATTCTTTCCAGCTGATTAATGATGTTCAGCAGGTAACTGTACGCGGTTATCATCCGGAAGATGACAAAACTTCAGAATTAATTGAAGCCTTGATTTATCCAAGTGATGCCTTGTACGAAAGACTTGGCTGCGAACGAAACAATCAGTTTGTCCAGGACGAAGTTATGGAAGAAATCAAAAAAGATGTAGCCAAAGTAAACAAAAATTTCCAAAGCTACTCTCAAATCACAAAAATTACTTTGCTGAAAGAGCCTCTGGAAATGACCACTTCGCAAAAAGTAAAACGCAACGTTGTGGCCAAAACCTACTAACTAAGACTTTCTAACTAAAACTTACAAAAGGCAACTGAAAATCCCCTGGCCTACGGAACTTTGAAATTGAAGGTTCGCAACCAGGGGATGTATCTGGTCCCATCGGCAATTTCCTGACTGGATACTACTTAAAGTACGAATTTTAAGTAAAACCTGAATCGGAGGTGCGTACGATTTCTTGGACTTATTTATGATTTGATAATTTCTTTTTAACCATATTTCAAAAAATCATTCAAGCCCTTAAATCGAATTTAGATGAACTTGAAAATCCTGAAAAGGACTTTGATTTTACACTTAATGAACGTGACACGAAATTAGTCAGAAATCGTGTTGATTCCTACATGCTTGGAGTAAACAAATTCATTGCAGACAAGCCAAAAAGCGAGCAGCTTGAAATTCTTTCAGGCTATCACGAACAGTGTCACACAAGGCTTTTGTTTGATTACATCAGGAAGAACAAGTACACGGAAGCAGGAATTATTTTCCTGAACGAGCCTGAATCCTTCCTTGAAGAAGAACAGAAAGCCAGAACATTTACAAACATCAACAAGATTCTGAACGCAGAATCCTTTGATCCAGAAAATCAGGACCTTATGAAAGCCCTTAACAGTTATGAGAAAGTTCTCAAGACTGCACCATGGGCTAAGAAACATTCAGACTTGATTGAACAATGGATCAACAGTAAAGCTGGCGACAAAGAAAATGTCTTCTACAAAATGCTTGATGCAAAAGTTCAGGTCCTGAAAGATGAAATCCAGAATCAGCCTGAACAGATTAAGAAGAAACCGAGAAAACGGGATTACGACATGGAGCGTTAATTCCTCACCACATTTTAAACGGGAACGGCAGTTCAGAAATAAATCTGGACTGCCGTTTTTGTAGTTAGCGCACCGTTGCCCTATCTGAAAATCAGCGTAAAATCCCCTGAAAAACGGAGAATTTGAGCCGAAAAAGTCACGCGAAATTTACGGTGAAAACCCTCAGAACTTTTGACAAAGTTCTAACTCAATAGATGTTTGCCCCTCGTTTTTACAAAACTTCGGAACAAACATCTATTGAGCGGGGGATAAATCCCCTCGACCCCTTGTCTATTCCGTTCCGAAAAGCGCGGGCAAATGAAAGCTTCCCCAAAAGGAAGCTTTCACCGCTTTTTTTCTCCGCTGCATAGCCACCAAAAGGCTCTGCCCTTTGGATTCCTGAGAAAGAGCACTGTTGCCCTTTCCAATCCTCCACCAACAAGACTCTGTCTTTTTGGATTATCTGCCAGAGACCTGAGTTCTCTGGATGTTTATAAATTTACCCCTGATGAATATTCTAATACTATCATTCCTTCTTTTGCAATTCTTCCAAATTATCTTTTTGTATATAGTCAGAGTATTTATCAAAGAATATTTCATTTCTCATATCTTCTATTCCTCATATCTTTTGAAATTTTCTGCCTGTTCAAATACTTCCTTGAAAACTTCTTCACGTGGTACTGGTGGATATCCATTTTCATCGAGCAGGATTCTTAAATCGGCTTTCATTTCTGCCTTTACATCAATTCGCTGACTCCAGTCTGTGTATTTTATATTCTGAGCAACAAGCTGTTTTATCTTCTTGGCAAGATCAATCATTTTATCCTTTGGATACTGATTCTCAAACTTAAATCGTTTTGCACAGGAAACAAGAATATCGTAAAAAGCCTTCTCTTCAAAATCTATTCCCATAGATTCAAAAGATTTTCTATCTTCCATCATATCCTTGAAAAGTTCATTCAATTGGTTAGTAACATCATCCAGAACCTGACTTGCCAAATCTCCATCACTGAAACGATTGTTATAAGCAATAATAAGATTATTTAATCTGTCAGAAAATTCTGTAGCTTTTACCTTGTTTGTCTTTTTATATTCACTGATTGCCTGTTTTAAAAGCTGCTCCAAAATCTTAATTTTTGTATTAGGTAAGGGAAGTTTATTTAGTTTTTCAAGGTATTCAGAATTAAACAAATCAAAGTTAATGTTCTTTCCTACCTGGAATAATTCCTCTACACCATCAGATTTGATTGCTTCCTGAATAAGTTCAGAAACATGATGATTCATTGTTGTAATATCAGGAGCATCACCTTTTGTAAGTTTGAAAAGGATGGCACGAATAGCGATGTAATAATTTATAAAATCCTTATCTTCTCTTGAAAGTGACTCACTTGAAGAACAGAGATTAAACGCTTTTTTCATTTTTTTAACCGCAAACATAAATCTCTTTTCAAGTTCATTATTTAATTGGACAAATTCAACAGCATTATTCAAGTTTTCAAGCTGCTGTAGTGGAGTTCCATTAAAATATGGAGAAGAATCAAATTTATTGAACATTGCATTCAAAACACTTAATTCATCTTTTACAATTACAACAGCTTTTTCAGAATCTTCAAATTCTTCCTGATCTCCGCCGGTATACTTTTTAAGAGCTTCATTCATTGCTTTTTTGATACCGATATAATCTACAATTAAGCCTTTCTCTTTTCCTTTGTAGACACGATTTACACGAGAAATTGTCTGAATAAGAGTATGTTTCTGAATAGGTTTATAAATATAAATTGTATCAAGACATGGAACATCAAAACCTGTAAGCCACATATCGCAGACGATAGCAATTTTAAAGTTAGACTTTTCGTTCTTGAACTGTCTGTCGTATTCTTTACGGTCATCGTGCTTTCCAAGAAGTTCATAAAGCTCTTTTACATCTTTTGCTTTATTTTCTGTCATAACCATTTTGATTTTTTCAATTGGTTTAAGCTTTTTTACTTCTTTTTCGATTTCATCAGGCTTTTTACCTTTTGACTTTAACTGTTTCCTTATATCTTCAATTTCTTCTGGAGTTGGATGCTGAACATTCCATTCTGGTCTTATTTTTACAATAGCTTTCCACAAATCAAAAGCAACTTCACGAGATGAACATACAAACATTGCTTTACCAAGAACAGACGCACCTTCATTAACACGAGTTTCATAATGACTTACAAAATCCTTTGCAACTTCATTTACTACATCAGGATCACGCAAAATTGCATCCAGATTTGTAACGGCTTTTTTACTCTGCTCTATCTGATTTTCATTTGCACCCTGTTCAGCACATTTTGCATAATATGCTTCAATTTCCTGTAATTTTTTATGATCAAGAAAGACTTTTGCAGCCCGGCCCTCATAAACAAGATTTACTGTAATTCCATCAGCAACAGATTCTCTCATTGTATATGTATCAACTACATCTCCAAAGACTCCTTCCATTTCATCTATTGGAGTTCCAGTAAAGCCAACATATGTCGCATTTGGGAAAGATTCATGCAGAAAATGAGCAAAACCAAATTTGTGTTCTACGCCTTTATCTGTGATTACAAGTTTTTCATCAAGATTATTCTGTGAACGATGAGCTTCATCAGAGATACAGATAATATTTGAACGGTCAGAAAGAAGTTTAATATCCTCACTGAATTTTTGGATTGTAGTAAGATAAACCCCTCCACTTATTCTGTTTTTGAGTTCCTGCTTTAATCCGGTTTTTGTATCATCATCACGGGCTTCAATACATTTAATGTTTTCATCGCCGATATATTTCTTTGATTCAAGGAAGATCTTAGAAAGCTGATCATCAAGATCTGTTCTGTCAGTAATTACAATAATTGTCGGACTGTTAAAGGCCTTTGATTTCATTATAAGTCTGGAAAGAAAAACCATCGTGTAACTTTTCCCGCAACCGGTAGCACCAAAGTAAATACCACCTTTTCCGTTTCCATTTGGCTTCATTGCTGATTTAACGCTATCGAAAAGCTTTGTAGCAGCAAAGAACTGAGGATAACGACAGACAATCTTTGTTTCTTTATCACTTGAATCCGGGAAATAGACAAAATCTTTAACAACAGAAAGAAGTCTGTCTGGCCTGAAACAGCCATTAATCATTGTGATTAAAGAACTGATTCCATCAACTTCCTTATCTGTGCTTTCTATCTTTCTCCAGGCATAAAAGAACTCATAAGGAGAAAAAAGTGATCCCATTTTTGTATTGGCACCATCACAGATGACAACAAATGCGTTATATCTGAAAAGTTCTGGAATGTCCCGGCGATAACGTATTGTAAGCTGCTTATAGGCATCTTCTATTGTTGTATCTTCTTTAATGGCAGACTTGAACTCCAATACTACTAGAGGAATACCATTTACATAAACAATCCCATCTGGAATTCTAAGCTGGTCTCTTCCCTGCACTTCAAGCTGATTCACAATCTGGAAGATATTATTTTCTGGATTTTCAAAATCAATAAACTGAATAAAAAGATCTTTTTTACCTGAATCTTCACGCCTTAAAGTAAAGCCGTTACAAAGGATTTCAAGGATACGTTTATTTTCATCATAAAGGTTAGATGAAATATTTTTGATAGTATTTACGCAGGTGGTAATTTCGTTATCAGTAATATTATCTTTTGAATATCTAAAAAGAAGAAAGTTACGAAGAACATCCATCAGGAGAACTTCAGTTTTTTCGTGATGGATCTCATTTCCAGTTAAATGAGCGTAACCTTGATTTTCAAAAAGCTCCATTATGGAGAGTTCAAGCTGATGTTCATCGAATTGCATAACTTCCTCGTATATTTATTTTTTAGAGAGTTGCGAAACTAAAAGCTGTTTTAACTG
>CAVFQN010000159.1:0-7591 GCA_963624615.1 Treponemataceae bacterium
TTTTATGGGAGATTAAAAATGAAACAATTTGGTGGTCCAGTTCTCTTCCTGGATCGTTCTGACATCAATACTGACGAAATCATTCCTGCTAAATATTTAACAGAAATTTCAAAACAAGCTTTAAAACCTTACCTTTTGGAAGATTTAAAACTTGATGGCTTTAATCCCAAAACTGATGTTGCCGGCAACAAAGTAATCATCACTCGCGATAACTTTGGTTGTGGTTCATCTCGTGAACACGCACCTTGGGCTTTGGAAGTAAACGGTATTTATGTTGTTGTTGCAACAAATTTTGCCCGAATTTTCCGTCAGAATATGTTTAACTGTGGCCTTTTAGCAATTGAAATGGATAAAAAATCTATTGCAGATATGTTCAAAACTTTCGCAGATAAAGATACAGAATGTAAAATTGTTTTAAATGATGATGGAACTGCAAAAGTAAAACTGATTGCAGGTTCTTTATCAAAAAGCTATCCATTCAAACTTGATGATTTTGAAAAAGCTCTGGTCGAAAACGAAGGCTGGGTTGGCTACGCCGAAACTAAATATTAATCAAAATTGAACGCAAAAAAAAGGATACCTTCTAAACAGAAGGTATCCTTTTTTTATGGGATTTCAGGCTATGAGCAAGCCCAAAATCCTAAAATTATTTTAGATAGCCTTAATTGCCAAAGCAAATACAAATACTACGGCAAGAATCCATGTAACAACAGGAATATCTTTAATTTTTCTGCCGGCAATTTTTGCAATTACGTAAGCAATAATTCCGAATGCAATACCTTTAGAAATTGAATATCCGAATGGCATAACAAGAATTGTGATAAATGCAGGAATACCTTCTGTCAAATCTGTAAAGTCGATAGAAGAAACTGACTGCATCATCAAAAATCCTACGAAAATTAAAGCAGGTGCCGTTGCACAAGATGGAACCAAAGCAAACAGTGGTGTAAAGAAAAGTGCCAAAAGGAAGAAAATAGAAGTAACAACAGAAGCAAGACCAGTTCTAGCACCTGCTGCGACACCAGAAGAAGATTCTACGAAAGAAGTTACAGTTGATGTACCAAGACAAGCACCAGCTACTGTACCAACGGCGTCTGCAAGAAGAGCTTCCTTACAGTTCTTGATATTGCCATCATCATCTTTCAAATTCCCCTGCTCTGCAACACCCATTAAAGTACCGATTGTATCAAAAATATCAGTAAACAAGAATGTAAAGAAGACACCAAAGAATTTCAAAGAAAGGATTCCGGTCCATTCAAACTTAAAGAAGAATGGTTTTGCAGGAAGTGAAACTGGTTTGAAGTTTTCCGGAATTTTTGTTACTCCAAAAGGAATTCCGATAATTGTTGTTGCAGCAATACCAATCAAAATTGCACCAGGAACTTTAAGAATATAAAGAACAATTGTGATGATAAGACCGATGATGGCAACAAGTGCAGTTGCGTGTGTCATGTCAAAAGAATTAAATCCGATAATCGTTCCGTTTGCTGATGTAACAATACCAGCATTATTCAAACCAATCAGGGCAATAAAAAGACCAATACCAACGGCAACAGCTTTTTTCATTGTAGCAGGAATTGATTTTATGATTGCTTCACGAACGCCAAAAACAGAAAGCAAGATAAAAAGAACACCTTCAAGCAAAACTGCTGTAAGGGCAAACCAAGGAGTACAGCCCATTGAACCACATACTGTGTATGTAAAGAATGCGTTTAATCCCATACCAGAAGCAAGGGCAACTGGAAGATTTGCGAGAAATGCCATACAGAGAGTTGCAATCGCAGCAGAAATGGCAGTAGCAGTAAATACACCGCCAAAGCTCATTCCAGGAATTCCGCCAAGCATACCAGGGTTTACGGCAAGAATGTAAGACATTGCCAGGAAAGTTGTAATACCACCGATGATTTCTCGGCTTACGGTCGATCCTCTTTCCTTAATTTTGAAAATTTTTTCCACTTTTTATTCCTCCTTTTAGAATAAAGTAGATATTATACCACCTTTTTTATAAAACTACCAATACTTTATCTGGGCAAGCAGAAACGCAAACTCCGCATGACGTACATTTTGAATAGTCCACAAGAGGAATTCCTGAAGAAACGTCAATTGCCCCTTCCGGACATTTTTTTGCACAAATACCGCACTTAAAACAACCAGCCGAACAATCTTTTTTAATCTGAGGTTTGTTATCAGAATGATTAGCACAACGGGCAATCGCACCTTTTGTATCTGCATTGATAATTTTAAAAAGTCCTTTTGGACAAGCTGAAGCACATTTTCCGCAGCCAAGACATTTTTCTTTGTCTACGAGAGGAAGCCCATTATCCCCCATAGAAAGAGCACCAAATGGACAAACTTTCACACAGTCCCCAAGCCCGATACAACCAAATGCACATTTTTTAGTTCCGTTCATTACAAGCTGGGCTCCGGCACAGGTCTGAAGTCCGTGATATTCTCCCTTGTTCTGGGCACAGTTCTTTGTGCCGTTACAAGCTAAAAATGCAATTTTAGGTTTAAGTTCAAGTCCAGCTGCTCCCAAAATACTTGCAACTTTTGAAGCACAATCAGGGCCTCCAGCAACACAACCGTTTGTTGGGGCGTCACCTTTTACAACTGCCGACGCAAAAGCATCACAACCGGCAAGACCACAACCACCGCAGTTTGCCCCGGAAAGAACTTCCCTAACCTCTTCCACTTTTTTGTCAGTATCAACATGGAAAATTTTCTTAAAAAGTCCAAGTAAAACGCCCAAAACAAAAGCGATGACGAGGGCGCAAATTATTGTATAGATAATCGTATTCATAAAATCCCCCTCTATTTAATGAGGCCCTTAAAGCCTAAGAAAGCAAGGCTCAAAAGCGATGCCGCAATAAAAAGGATTGGTGTTCCCTTAAAACTTTCAGGAATTTTTGCAGTTTTGATTCTGGAACGAACGCCACTCATAATAATCATACTGATTAAAAATCCGATGGCAGTTCCAAAAGCATAAACAAGGCTCTGACCATAAGTGTAGTTTTTGCTGATACAGTTGATTGTAACGCCTAAAACTGCACAGTTTGTCGTAATCAAAGCCAGGTAAACACCCATTGCATTGTAAAGACCTGGAATCATTTTTTTAAGGAAGAATTCTACCAGCTGAACCAAAGATGCAATAATCAGGATAAAGAACAAAGTCTGTAAGAATTCCAATCCAAGAGGTACCATAATAAAGTGATAGATTGGCCATGTTACGGCAGTCGCAATGATAATTACGAAAGTTGTAGCAAGTCCCATACCGGTAGCTTTTTCTGTATCATTTGTCATACCAATAAAAGGACAAATTGCCAGATACTGGATAAATACAACATTATCGATGATGGCTGATTTTAGAAAAAGACTTAAAGTTTCAATCAAAATATTCATTATTCAGCCTCCTTTGATGATGATGCTGTGTTTTCGGCTGTCTCAGCAGATTTTTCTACCAGGGCAGATTTTTCAGATTCTTCAACTTTTGCTGCTTTTCTTGCTTTGCAAAACTGAACAATTCCTGCAATTGTACCAAAAACCAGGAAGCCGCCAGGAGCACTATTAAATAAACCGATTCTGTAGGCTTCCGGGATAATTTCAACTTTGAGGGCTGTTCCTGCCATCAAAGTTCCAGCTCCCAAAAGTTCACGAATCAAAGAAATGGCAACCATTACGATAGTGTAACCAATTCCCATTCCAAGAGAGTCCAAAATGGAATCCAAAACAGAACTTTTTGATGCAAAAGCTTCAACACGTCCCATGATGATACAGTTAACTACAATCAGAGGTAAAAATACTCCAAGGGCACTGTAGAGGGCCGGCACATAAGCCTGCAAAACCAGCTGAACAATTGTTGTAAAAGCCGCAATAATGATAATGAAAATTGGAAGGCGGATTGCAGATGGAATAAGTTTTTTGAAAAGCGAAATTACAATTTCACTCATCATCAAAACAAAAGTCATGCTGATTCCCATTCCAAATCCGTTGAAAATACTTGTCGTAACCCCCAAAGACGAACAAAGTCCAATATTTAATACCAAAAGAGGATTTTCAATCAGAAAACCTTTTGTAAATGTTTTTAATTTATTACTCATGATGCCCCTCCAAATATTTAATTAAACAAGAGGTTCCTTCTGTCATTAAATCAGCAAAACCATCAGATGTGATTGTTGCACCAGAAATTCCATCAAAATTGATGTTTGTCTTAAATCCATTTTTAGCATCTTTTCCGGCAAACTGACCGTAGAAAGTCATTCCGTTAGCCAGGTGGAAAGTCGGATCATTAGCCTTAAGACCAAAACCAGGAGAATCAGAAAGTTCAAGAACCTGCATTCCTGTAACAAGCCCCTGGGAAGTCACGCCAACGATGATTTTTCCCTTATCATAAGTTGGACCTGCAACCTGAGCTACCCCACCAATAGTTTTTCCAGCTTTTTTGGCAAGATAAACATCACTGATTGTGATATTTCCGTTTGAAGAAGGTTCAAAATCTGTAATTTCAGTAAAATCATCAGCATCTGTAAAAACCTGCCTCATAGCCTGATTTGCAGTTTCAATCTGATTTTGCTTAATTTTTACAGAAGTAAAAGAATTAACGATTGCAAGAACCGTACAGGAAATTACGGCATAGCAAACAAGGATAAGACCAAGTTTTATCATTTCGCCTATGCCCAAATTTTTAATTTTAGAATTACTCATTTGAGCCTCCCTGTTCGTCTTTTTTATTTGAATCAACAAAAATTACACCTTCACCATTATCTGTAAAAAGTTTTGCATTATTTAAATCAAAAGTCATATTGATTTTAGAAAGCTCAGCTCTCTTGTGGCCTTTTTTACCATATCCGTACATTCGGTCTGTAAGATTATTTAAGAAAGGAGCGATTGAATTCATAATCAAAATACTGAACATTACGCCTTCCGGATAACCACCGAATTTTCTGATTAAGAAAGTGATTATTCCACAGCCAATACCAAAGACAAGACGGCCAGGTTTTGTAACAGGACTTGTTGCATAATCAGTAACCATAAAACAGGCACCAAAAGCTAAACCACCGGTAAGAAGATTTACCAGAACTTCCTTGCCGGCGTCCCCAATATTTCCATGACTTACCAGGCCTCCGATAAACGAAAGAAGGATTACAGAACCAACCATTCCAGCTGGAGCCCGCCAATCAATCACCTTAATCAGCAAAAGGAAGATGAACGAAATACAGATTAAGAGAATTGAAGTTTCACCAATACAACCTGCTCTGTTACCTAGAAAATACTGCAAAAAGTCAATGTCGTTCAGGGCGACAGAGCCGTTTTTTACCGAAGACAAAATTGTTGCAGAAGAAATTGCATCTGGACTGAAAGGTTCCATCCACTTTGCCCCCATTGCAACGGGGAAGCTGATGAACAAAACTGCACGGCCAGTCAAAGCCGGGTTAAAGACATTTGACCCAATTCCTCCAAAAATTCCTTTGGCAAAAATCATTGCAACGGCAGCACCAATTACAATCATCCACCAGGAAACATTTGGAGGGCAAACTAAGGCAAGCAAAATACCTGACACAATTGCAGAATTATTTTTGATTACGATTTTTTGACCTGTAACTTTCTGAAATAAAAATTCAAAAAATACGCAGGAAATCACACTTACAAGAATTGTGACAAAAGCCCGCCAGCCAAAGAAAATCACCCCGGCTACGCATTCAGGCAACATGGCAATTATTACAGCCAGCATTATTTTTGATGTATCTAAGCCTTGAGTAAAATGAGGGCTTGAAGATAAGTGAATTTTATTAGCCATTATTTTCCCTCCTTTGAGCTGTTTTTTGAAGAAGAGTCTTTTGCCTGGGCAGCGGCAGCTTTTTCGGCCTTAGCTTTTTCCTGGGCCATTTTCTGGCGGACAAGGCCTTTTCCAAGTCTTACTCTCTGGACAATATTAATATGAGCCGGACAAACATAAGCACAGCAGCCACATTCAATACAATCCATCAAACCATATCTTTTAGCTTTATCCAGATTTCCAGCTTTCAGTTCCCTTATCATCATTACAGGAGCCAGGTGCATAGCACAGGTAGAAGCACATCTTGCACAAGAAATACACTGGTCTTCTTCGCCCAGGTAAGTATCTTTTTGGGTCAGGAAGGTGATTCCAGAAGTTCCTTTTGCAATCGGGAAATTCATCGAAGGCATGGCAAATCCCATCATAGGACCGCCAGAAATGATTTTTGCTACAGAATCTTCTTTCAAAGTAAAATACTGAGGATTAAGGTCGCTGACCAAAGTTCCAACTGGAACTCTAAGGTTGCAAGGATTTTCGACA
Source organism: Treponemataceae bacterium (assembly GCA_963624615.1). Classification (GTDB taxonomy): domain Bacteria; phylum Spirochaetota; class Spirochaetia; order Treponematales; family Treponemataceae; genus Treponema_D. Next base: position 6,314 of record CAVFQN010000159.1, read on the forward strand.
GCTTCCCCGGAAATTGTGAGAGAACGGTCGATTAAAGGTTTACCCAACCTGAAAGCATCAGAAATTGCACAAACAGTACCAACGTTTGAAATTATTACCCCAGCGTCGGCAGGCAATTTGCCAGAAGGAATTTCAATTCCAAGGGCAGAAGAAACAATGAATTTTTCTGAGCCTTGAGGATATTTTGTTTTTACAATGCAAACAGAAATATCATCACTATAGCCTTTTTTATTGATTTCTTCCAAAAGTTTTGGCTTTATGTATTTTTTATTTTCTTCAAGAACAATAATTCCCAGGGCACCGACAATCCGACATTCAATTGCCACCCCATCAATAAACTTTTCAGTTTCTTCCTGCAATGTTCTTTCATCACAGGTAAGATAAGGTTCACATTCGGCCGCATTGATTAAAACATAATCAATAGTTTTATCCTCAGGAGGATTCAACTTTACGTGTGTCGGAAATGATGCACCCCCCATACCAACAATGCCGGCATCTTTAATTCGCTTTAAAGCATCAGATGACTGGCAGGTAAAAGGGTCTAAAGGCTCCATAAAATCTGTACGATTTTCATCATCAGCTTCAATGATGATACATGGAACTTCCTGATTTCCTGTTACAAGACATTTCTGTATTTTTTTAACTTTGCCAGATACAGAAGAATGAACAGGACAATTCATAAACTTGTCACCGTTGGAAATAATCTGACCTCTTGCCACAAGGTCACCAACAGCTACACATGGAGTATTTGGGGCTCCACCCATGGTAACAGGAATAGTTACCATTCGAGATGATGGAAAAGCGTCTTTGATGCTGCACTTATTGGAAAGCTCTTTCATCTCTCTTGGGTGAATTCCACCCTTAAAAGTAAACTTGCTCATAGTCCACGGATTATACAATCAAAATTGCAAAAAGTATATAAATTGCGGAATATTTTATATTGTAAAGGGAGCATCTAAAAATTGGCCCTAAATTTTATAAAAAAAAGGTCTTTATCAGTTTATTTTCAGAAGGCTTCTGTTTTATTTTCAGCTTTTTTCTGGTGATTAGAGGACGGAATTTAAAAATCCCAAAAAAGACAATTTGGGCAAAAAAAAAGCTCCCTGAAAACAGGAAGCTTTTAGAGCGGATGAAGGGAGTCGAACCCTCGTCATCAGCTTGGAAGGCTGAGATAATGAGCCGTTATATGACATCCGCAAGTGATGTTTAGAATATTATAGAAATCCTAAAAAAAGGTCAAGAGGTAAAAATCAAAAAATATAATTTTTTTTGATTTTT
>CAVFQN010000160.1:0-19301 GCA_963624615.1 Treponemataceae bacterium
GCCTGGTGTGGTAATCCTGCTGGTGGTGTGAAAATTTCGCTACTGGTGTGAAAGTGCCGGTCTGGCATAAAAATCCCACTGACGGTGTGCCAATCCTTTCCCTGGTACGAAAATCCAAAAAAAATGGTCCAGATAATCCCAAGCACAGCTCTAAACTCATACCGCTGCTGGATTCCTCCTCTGACGGGGTTTTGAGATAGACACTTGAAGGGCATCTGAACCGAGTAGAAATTTACCCTTTAAAATTAGATATGTCAACTATCTAAGATATATGATATAATACTCGCTAAATGAAAAAAATATTGTTTGCCCTTACATTTTTGTGTTTTTCGCTTCCGCTTTTCGCTCAGAAAAATCCTCTTGTCATAACCGAATCCGATTTTTATGTTTTGCCTGGTGATGCAGCCACTCCAGGCTATCATCTTTATATCCGAAAAAATCCAGGACTTGAAAGTGTAATGCTGGTTGAGTCAAATAAAGATCCAAAAGGCAAGCAGACAAATTATGCTTATAGGGCAAAAAATTATAATTCTATAAATGGTGACGAAATCCGCTACCTGAACGGCAAAGTTCTTGAATCAAAATATGCAAAATATTCTCTGATTGATTCGAGTGCCGAAAATGATAAATATTTTGGCCAGGCTTTCCATCTTTATATCCCAGAAACACTTGTTTTTGGCTATCCCTGGGCTAGAAATGGGGAAATAAAGGTTGGAGATGAGCTTTTTGTAAATATCCGCACATTTTCAAAAAAATATGGTGATTATACCGGCTCTTTCAAAGACAATTCTTTTACAATTAAATTTAAAGAAAAATCTCCAGAAAATCTTAATGCAAATGCTGATGACTCGGCGACTGCACTTTTGCCGAATCTTCCTACTGAAAAAGAAAATCCCGAAGAAGAAAAAAATGACAAGTCTAAGCCAGAAAATCCTGCCACAAACAAGGATTTTTACCAGGAGCCAAGCGAAAATCCTAGCGAAAATCTTGACGAAAATAATTACCCTCCAATTTATTTGGATTCCAATCTTGACGCTGAGTCCCCTGATCCAGAATCCTCAGATTCAGAGAACAGTGAAATTTTGACGGCAACATCTACGGTTGCTACGGAATCCCCTGAAGTAGATAAAGTTTCTTTAACACCTTTTGAAGAGGAAGAAGTTATTTTTACTCAGGAAGAATTAGATGCTATGAAAACTGCAAGTCTTGCTGCAAGTGCCTCAAAACTTTTGCCAGAAGACCGAGATACCGTTGCTGAACCTTTCGAAGAAACAGAGGCTTCTTACGATCCATCACAACTTGATTATAAAAATTCCTATAGCGAATTGCCGGAAAATATAAATTCATCATTTTATTCTGAATCTATGGAAGGAGTAGATATAAAAGCCCTGAAAAAACTTTTGCAGATACCGGAAACGAAAAAAGTTGATGTTCCGCGAAAAGAGGATACAGTTGCAGAACCCTTTGATGAAGAAAAACGTTCTTATGATGCTTCTCAACTTGTTTTGAACAAAGCTCCTTATTCTGACTGGCCAGAAGAAGTTGATATATTGCCATACCCAGAATCTATGAAAGATGTGGATATGGAAGCTTATGAAAGACTTTTGCGTCCAAAAGTTGTTGCTACAAGTCCAACGGAAGATGAACACGTAATCACTATAGAAGAATTAAGACTGCAGGAAGTTGTTGAAAAAATTGCCCAGAATTTGTACACAAATTACGATGGAATTAATTTTGTTTATGTACAAGGCAAAGATAAAGTTGGTGATTTGTTTATTACAAAAACCGAAATCAGCCAGAAAAACTACAAAAAAATTATGGGTACAAATCCTTCGTATAATGCAGGGGATATTTTCCCTGTAGATTCACTTTCCTGGTACGATGTTATGGTTTTCTGTAATGTTTTGAGCCTGCGTGAAGGTCGAAAACCTTGCTATGCAATCAAAGGGCAGACAAATCCTAAAAAATGGGGTGAAGTTCCTGCCAAGCAAAATGTTGATTGGAATAATTTTACCTGCGATTTTTCTGCTGATGGTTACCGGGTTCTTACAAACGAAGAATGGACTTATGCTGCACGTGGTGGGCTCAATAAAGAGTCCGGGGCTTATGCCGGTAATCCTGAAATTTACGCCGTTGCCTGGTTCTCAGAAAATGCTGGATCATGGTCTCATCCTGTTGGAGACAAAATCCCAAATGCCTGCGGTTTATATGATATGAGCGGTAATCTTTCGGAATTTGTTTATGATTCTTCAAGCGGTAAGTTCAAGGCTGCCCAGTTGCGGGGTGGAAATTTCAATTCTGAAGAAAAAGCCTGTAAGGTTATGGCAAAAGAATCCTGCGATCCTAGCGAAAAGCTGGCAACTAACGGTTTAAGAATTTGTCGTCCTGTTGACCAAGACTGGCTACGAGTCAAGGCAAAAATTTCCCAGAGCGAAAGTTCAGAATAAGAGAGCCCATAGCTTCTAAAAATTGCAATTTTTAGGGATACCATTAAAAGCCTCTTAAAATAGGTGAAAAACTATATTTTCCTAATATTCGTTTCTGAGTATAATCATCACTATGATTACTAGAAAAACAAAGATAGTTTGTTCTATCGGACCTGCTTGCGATAATGATGAAACAATCAGAGAGATGATAAAAGAGGGCATGAATATTGCCCGATTTAATTTTTCCCATGGCTCTTATGAATGGCATAAACAAGGAATGATGAGGGTTCGCCGGATTTCTGATGAAATGAATGCCAGTGTTGCAATCCTCCTAGATACAAAAGGTCCGGAAATTAGAACCGGCCTTGTCGAAAATGATGGAAAAATCACAATTCATACAGATGATAAAGTTGAACTTGTAAGCGACGATTCTTTTTGTACCCAGGCTACGCCTTCTAAACCTTGCCATATTTCACTTTCCTGGAAAGAAGCCGCTCAAAAATTATTTGCTGGGGTAAAAGTTCTTATTGCAGACGGATTAATCGAACTGGTTGTTGATGAAGTAAAAGGCGAAAAAGTTTATTGTACCGCCCAGAATGACGGAATTATTGGCAGCCGTAAAAATGTAAATCTGATTGGCGTTCACGCCGGGCTTCCAATTATGTCGGAAAAAGATAAAGCTGATTTGAAATTTGGTGCAGAAATGGATATTGATTTTGTTGCCGCCAGCTTTGTTTCTTTTCCTGAAGAAGTTGTCGAAATCAAAAATTATCTTAAAATTGTGGGGGCAGACGCCCGCGTAATTGCAAAAATCGAAAATGAGGAAGGCTTAAATAATATTGCCGGAATTGTAAAAGAAGCTGATGGAATTATGGTTGCCCGCGGAGATTTGGGCGTTCAGCTTCCAACCGAAAAAATCCCGCTTGCCCAAAAAGCAATCATAAAAGTTTGTCGTGAAGCCGGAAAACCTGTAATCACCGCAACCCAGATGCTGGATTCTATGATTGTAAATCCTCGTCCAACAAGAGCCGAACTCACCGATGTTTCAAACGCTGTTTTTGATGGAACTGACGCCGTTATGCTCAGCGGCGAAACTGCCAGCGGAAAATATCCTGTTGAAGCTGTAAAAACTATGGCTTTAATCACAAGTACAACAGAAAATTCTACAGAATATATCAGCAGAATGAAACTTTTGGATACTTCCTACAGGCCAGGTTCCGAAATTGGTCACATGGTTGCCCATTCTGCCTACAAACTCGCACGAAATCTTGGTGCAAAAGCAATTCTGGTTCCAACTTTGCATGGAAATTCTGCCAGAATTATTGGTTCTTACAGACCTGAGCAGATTGTAATTGCCGTAACTCCAAATTCCAAAGTTTCCCGCCAGCTTATGATTCAATGGGGAATTTCTCCGGTTTTGTGCCAGATTGCTGATGATTCCGAAACAATGATTCAAAACGCCGTAAAACTTGCCCTGGACGCCGGAGCAATCCACCTTTCCGATAAAGTTGTTTTGTGTGCCGGTATTCCAATTTCCAGTCCTCTGATGATAAACACAATCAAGGTGCTTTTGGTTGGCAATGTAATTGCCCGAGGTACGGTTTTTGGCCATGCAGAGGAAGAAACGGTGCGAGTTGGTGGACGAATAATACATGAAGATGATATTCTTGAACTTAAGAGTCGAATCCGCCTGCACCGCCATATGATTTTGGTTTGCTGGAGAATTACAGAAGCCCTTATTCCTGTTTTGCGGGTAATTGATGGGGTTGTTTCTGAATCTGGTAGTGATCTTTCGCCGGAAGATTTGCAGCTTATCAATAATAATCTGGTATGGATTCAAAATGTTCCAAACGCCCAAAAAACTTTGGAAAATGACCTTTCAGTTACTATTGATGGAGAACAGGGAATTGTTTATGAAGGAATTATTTAAATCGTCAAAATCAAAAAAAATTATTTCAATCATCTTTCTGGCAAATCTGACAACAGCCATTTTCGCATTCGAAAATGGGCTTTTTGATTTTTCAGCAGAAGCCAGTATGGGATTTTTGAATGGGAATATTTACGAATATGTTTTTGTTGAAGATTATCCGACAACAGACAATGTTTTGAGTAAACTTGACTGGGAAGTAGACGCCGTACCTTACGTCCAGGCAAAATTATCCCTTGATGTTATAAAATATCTTCACCTTGACCTTAGTGGCAGACTTGGAATTCCTGGCGAAAGTGGTTATATGCAGGATTATGACTGGATGAATCCTTCATATTATTATAATTATGATATTGATAGTGTTAGAGATAATTTTGATGACTATACCCATTATTCAAAAAGCACGAACAAGCTTTCTGACTATAAAATGTTTTCGGCCTCTTTAGGTGCTAATGTAAATTTTTTTATGATAACTTTTACTCCATTTATAAATTATGAATACGAAAAATATGCTTTTGATGGAGTTGGTGGATATTATAAATATGAAGTTCACAAAAAAGAGGCTGTTACAGGAGAATGTTATATTACTACAGAAGCAGGCGGTATTTCTGGAAAAGTGATTTCTTATGAACAGTATTACCAGGCATTTTTTCTGGGGCTTAATTTAAATGCAAGTTTTTGGCGTTTTCGTATAAATGGTTTTGTAAAATTTAGTCCAAATTACACTGATATGGCCGCTTTTGACTGGCATTGGGTAAACTCTAATAATGGTAATGGTGGAACTTTATACTGGGACGATTTGAATAAAGCATTTCAGTTTAGAACAGAAGTCACTGCTTATTATGACATTAATGATAATAACAGCATAGGATTAAATTTTGGCTTGCAGAAAATTTCTACAATAAAGGGGTGTGATTATAGAAAATCTTTAGATTCTGCTGGAAAGATTACACCATCAGACTGGACTCTTTCAGAAGCCCAAGGTGGCACAGACCGACTGATTTTTAATTTAAGCTTATCTTATAATTTCAGATTTTAGGACATCTATTTTTGGATATCAGAAACAACGTCTGAGATTGTTTTCGGAAGCTCCGATCTGTCATTCCATTTCAGACTCAATGTTAGTTCTCCCGAACTTTTCCCGGAAACTCATGAGAGACTGAGACAATTTCATCATGACGTTTATCATAACTGACTTTAAAATGAAAAAAAGCTTGTCATACAGACAAGCCTTTCTTTTTCTAGTGAGACTGACACGATTCGAACGTGCGACCCTCACCTCCGCAGGGTGATGCTCTAATCCAGCTGAGCTACAATCTCATACTAAATTACTGTTGTTGTGTTTAGCGGAGAGGTTCACGGAGGCGACAGGAGTTGAACCTGCCCGGCCCTTTCGGAACCGACGGATTAGCAATCCGTTGTATTACCGCTCTACCACACCTCCAGTAGAATCGGAGCGAGAGGGATTCGAACCCCCGGACCCGTGAAGATCAACGGTTTTCAAGACCGCCCCAGTACGACCGCTTTGGTATCGCTCCAATAAGTGTTATTACTTTATAGGTTTTAAAAACTTCTGTCAATAGCAAAAACATAAAAAATCAAAAATTTTAATAATTGACTAAAGGGTATCTCTAAAAATTGAAATTTTTAGAGATACCCTTTAGTATAATTCATTTTTACATTATCATATAGGAAAATCATATAGAAAAATAGCTTTTTCGGAGGTTTGTATGAAACGCGGATGTTTGATTTCGGGTATTTTATTGGCAGTTATTGGATTGCTTCTCTTCCTTTTCCCTACATTTTGGGTAAATTTTGTTGTTATTTTGCTTGGTCTGGCTTCCATAGTTTACGGTATTTACAATATCAAATATACAAGGGCACTTTTTGAAAATACAGTTTACGAAAGAACTATTCTTATCAAAAGTATTGTCAGTATTGTTGCCGGAATAATCGTTGTGATTTTTCCTCTTACAGTTGCCAAGGCTGCCTGGAATGTTATGATTTGGATTTTAATCATATATCTGATTGTATCAGCTTTTTTGGGATTTTTTGCTGCTTCTTTGTTGAAGGATTCTGGAATTGACCGCAAGCGTTATATTCTCGAAAATCTTGGCTTGCTGGCTCTTGCTGTAATCTTAATCATCCTTTCTCCAAAAACTCTGGGGTCTTTTATCATAAAATTAATTGGAATTGCCACTATTATTTTGGGGGCTTTTTTGATTATTTTGGATTTGAATTCTAAATCTAAAAAAGACATTGTAATTTCTGCAGAAAATGTTGATGTTTCTGATGCAGACGCTGCAGATAAAGCTGATGATAATGGTGAAACAAAATCTGATGATGGTAATGACTAGATGAAACGTTTACTTTTTGCTCTACCCCTTGTTTTGTCATTATTTTTGACTTCCTGTTCCGAAAAAATTATGGGATATTCCCTAGTTCTCTGGAATATTCCCCAGGAAGAAATTGTAGCTGGAGATATACTTCCAGTATATATTAAATCTAATATTTCCCATGTTTATGTTGTGGGAAAATCCGATGGTCAAAAAGTTGAAGTGCCACTTTGGCAGCTTACCGAGCCTGTTAAAAAAAGCAAAATTAATGGGGTGGCAGAAAAATATCTGGAAAATGCCCACACTTATGCTTCCGTAAAATTGGACGGACTTCCTTGCCGTGCAGAACCGGTGAACACAGCAAAACAGGTTTACCGGTTGCGCAAGGGCGAAATCATCAAAATCCTTTATAAAGGAAATGGGGCTAAGCCGATGGCCGGAAAGACCGCCCTGGAAGGTGATTGGTACAAAATCCTCACAGATAACGGCACTCTGGGCTGGTGTTTTTCTTATAATCTTAATCTTTATGAAACAGACGCCCTGGGTAACAGAATTGGTGGCCAGGAAATTGTCGAAGAAGAAAAAGAAGACGAACTTTTTAAATCTGTTTGTGGTAAAATCTGGTATCCTGATTATTTCCAGACCCTTATCGATTCCGAAAACATTGATTTAACAAGACTTTACACATCATATTGCTTTACGGTTGACGAAGAAAACAAAAAAGTCAGTTTGAATACGCCGGAAATTCACGAAGTTTGGACTTATGATGGTTATACAAAAACTGATGATAAAGAATATTCCCTCAAAAATATTCCGATGAAGGTTATTTACAAAAATTCTGGCTATATTGTTTTGCGTTACACAGATTCCAGCGGAAAACCTCAGGATTTGAATTTTGTCATCATAAAAGAAGATTTGAACGAAATTATTGCGGCTGAAAAACAGCGTCGCAGCCAGGCCCTTTTGGATTTGTTGAACAAAGGCCCATATTCAAGTCAAAGTTATGGTAAACTGGATATTTCGGAAGGCGGAATTGTAAAATGGACTGGTTTCAAACTGCTGGTTCCTTCAATTATTCCTGCCGGCTCAAAAAGTAACGGTTCAGTTTCAATAAAATATTCACTTTCAAAATCTTTAAAAGAAGATTATGACGGAATTATCACCTTTACATTTGAAGGTTCTTCTTCGGAAGTAAATTTCCTTTACAAAATGTCTGATGATGGTTTACGTCTGGAAGATACAAGCGGGGCTTCATTCAAAGGAAATCAAATTACCAGTCGAAGTGTCAGTCCTGTAATCATTTATTTTAAGAAAAAGTTATAGTATGTCATTTGTTCAATTTTCGCAGGTCTCTCTGGCTTTTGGTGACAGAGACATCTTAAAAAACGTTACAATCAACCTTCAAACCGGCTCAAAAGTTGCCCTTACCGGGGCAAATGGAGCTGGCAAGTCAACCTTAATCAAAGTTCTGGCAGGTCTTATTAAACCTGATTCTGGAAATCGGGCAGTTCAAAAAGATTGCCGTATTGCTTATCTGCCACAGTCGGGGCTAACTCACCACGGCTGCACCCTTATGCAGGAAGCCGACAAGGCTTTTGAATTCGGTTACGAACTCCAGCGGCAGATTGACGAAATCGGGGAAAAATTGCAAAAAGGGGAGGGGAATACAGATTCCCTGGTTCTCCGTCAATCAGAATTAATCCAGGAATTGCAAGATTCTCAATGGGACAGGCGCTCTGCTATGGCTGAGTCTGTTTTGCTGGGCTTGGGATTTTCCCGCCAGGACTTTGACCGCAACACCGAAGAATTTTCTGGCGGTTGGCAGATGAGAATTGCCCTGGCAAAATCTCTTATGCAAAATCCTGATATCCTCCTTTTGGACGAACCTACCAACTACCTGGACATTGAAGCCCGCGGCTGGCTGGAATCATTTTTGCAAAATTATAAGGGCGGATTTTTACTTGTCAGCCACGACCGTTATTTTCTGGACGTAACAATCAACGAAGTTTACGAACTTTTTAACGGAGATCTCAAAAAATATCCTGGAAATTTTACCCATTACGAAAAAGTCCGGGAAGTAGAACTTCAAACCCTGATTGCCGAATACGAACAACAGCAGCAGGAAATTAATAAACTGGAAGATTACATCAACCGATTTGGGGCAAAAGCAACAAAAGCGGCCCAGGCCCAGGAATATCAAAAACGGCTGGACAAAATGGTCCGCATAGAAATTCCCGAAAGCCTCAAAAAAATCCATTTTTCATTTCCGCCAGCCCCTCATTCAGGCCGCTTGGTTTTGCGGATGAAAGATATTTGTAAATCTTACGACGGTAACCACAAAGTTTTGGACAATCTGGAATTAACCCTGGAAAACGGCGACCGCCTTGTTGTGGCAGGTCGAAACGGGGCTGGAAAATCAACCCTGCTCAGAATTATTGCCGAGGTGGACAAAGATTTTACCGGTCAGGTGATTCCTGGGGCTGGAGTGCAAGTCGGCTACTTTAGCCAGGATAACGCCGAAACCATCAAGGGCAAAGAAACAATTCTGGATTATCTGGAAGCCCGAGCCCCTTTGGAACTGATTCCGAAACTCCGCGATATGCTGGGAGCCTTTCTTTTCCGGGGCGACGATGTTTACAAATCTCTGGATGTTCTTTCTGGTGGTGAAAAATCCCGAATTGCCCTTCTGCAGCTTTTGCTCAGCCCGGTAAATCTTCTGGTTTTGGACGAACCTACAAACCATCTGGATATTCATTCAAAAGACGTTCTTCTCAAAGCCCTGGAATCTTTTGGCGGAACCGTAGTTTTTGTAAGCCACGATCGAGGTTTTATCGAACAGCTGGCAACAAAAGTTCTCCACCTGGAACCAGGAAAGTTTATGTATTATCCGGGAAATTATCAGTATTACATGGAGCAGGTGGAAAAGCAGAATAATAAGGAGGGGGAAGTCTCCCCCTCGCTCCAGCCCGCTTCGCGGTCTTCCGCTACCCCCTCTGCGGGGCAAAATCACCTTCCAGAACCGCCCCGCAACGCCCCGGAAAATCTTTCGCAGACAAAACTTTCCTGGGAAGAACAAAAAAAGCGTGATTCTGAACGCCGAAAAATTGAACGCCAGGTAGAAAATCTCGAAAAAGAAATTGAAGAACTGGAAACAAAAAAATCAGAATTGGATGCTAAAATGGCAGATCCGGCAGTTTATTCCAACGGCGAAAAAGCCAAAGCTCTTCAGCGGGAAATCGAAGAAATTGCCACAAAAATAGACGAAAAAACTTTAGCCTGGGAAGAAACATCAGAAAGACTCCAGGAAAAAGTGTGAAAAAGGTTTTGTATGGAAAAAGCATTATATTTAATTCCTGTAACTTTGGGCGAAACGCCGGTGGATCAGGTTTTGCCATCATATAATCATGATATTATTGTAGAAATTAAACATTTTATCGTCGAAAATATCCGGTCTGCCCGCCGCTTTTTGAAAAAAGTCGAAAAATCAATCGACATTGACCAGCTTACATTTTACGAACTCAATCGTCACACCGACCGCAAATTTATCGGGGAATATCTTGAACCCTTAAAAAATGGTCAGCCGGTTGGAATTATTTCGGAAGCAGGCTGTCCTGCTATTGCTGACCCTGGTGCGGATGTTGTAGCTATTGCCCAGTCGCAGGGCTACAAAGTTGTGCCGCTCGTCGGACCGTCATCAATCATCATGTCTGTGATGGGAAGCGGTTTTAACGGTCAGTCTTTTGCTTTTAACGGCTATCTTCCTGTCGAAGTTCCCCAGCGAATCAAAATGCTTAAAAAACTGGAAAATAAGGTCTGGAATGAGGATCAAACCCAACTTTTTATAGAAACTCCCTACCGCAACGAAAAAATGTTTGAAACAATCATCAGTAATTTGAAACCTCAGACAAAACTTTGCATTGCGGCCGGAATTACCTGTCCGGAAGAATTTATCAGGACAAAGACTGTGGCCCAGTGGAAGGCTGGATTAAAGGGCAAAGCAGGGGTTGGAAATGGACATTCGGACGCCGGGGCTGCTACAAGTGCCGGGGGGCAGGGAAAATCCTCCGACTCCGCAATTATCGAAAATTTTGGAAAAATCCCGGCTATATTTTTGCTGGGAAAATAAAAGCGGGGCGGAAATGCGTTTACGAAAAGCTTTGATTTCAGATTTAGATGATATTATGCAGGTGGAAAAATCCTCATTTATTCTGCCTATTCAGGAAGACAGGTCTGTTTTTGAAGAGCGGATAAAACTATGCCCGGATTTGTTTTTGGTCTTTGAGGATGATGAAGCTGGCAAAAAAGTTCAGGGCTATTTATCAGCAGAAATCATGGAAAAAATCCCTGAAACCAGCCAGGAATTAAAACTGGGCCATAAACCAAGTCCTGTAGAAAAATCTTCAATTTTGAACTTAAAATCATCACCCTATATTTATATTTCGTCATTTGCTCTTTTGCCCCAGGTTAGGGGCGGCGGTTTTGGCAAAAAAATGTGGAATATGTCGTTGGCATATTTTCAGGAAAATTTTCCGACCTGCAATTTTCTTTTACTGGTCAACGAAGCCTGGCAAGGGGCCAAACATATTTATCAAACTTCTGGCTTTGAAAGTCTCCGAACTTTCAATGATTTTTTTCCGACAGAATCATCTTCTTTTACCGCTGGTATTTTAATGGTGAAAAATGTGGCTAAATCTCCTATACTAAAGAAAATGGATACAGAAAATACAGAAAAGTTTGATTACATTGTTATTGGTTCGGGGCCTGCGGGGCTTGCGAGTGCCCAGTATGCTGCCCGAGGCGGCTTAAAAACTCTGGTTTTGGATTTAGCAGGCGCTGGTGGCCAGGTTGCCCAGATTTCTGAACTGGAAAATTATCCTGGAATCTATCCTGGTCAAAATGGCTCTGATTTTATGGCAAATATGCAGGCCCAGGCAGAAGCTTTTGGGACTCAAATCAAAATGCTTGCGGTTACTGCTATAGATAAAAAGGCTGATGATTTTTTTGTTACAACAAAAGATGCAGTTTTCCAATCATCTTATCTTTGTCTTGCGACCGGGGCAATTCACCGTAATTTAGGAGTTCCTGGCGAGGCAGAATTTACTGGTCGGGGTGTTTCTTATTGTGCGGTTTGTGATGGTCCATTTTTCCGGGGCAAAAAGATTTTTGTGATTGGGGGCGGGGATTCTGCCTGTTCCGAAGCAATTTATCTTTCTACAATTTCTGATGATGTTTCTATAATTCACCGGCGGGATTCTTTCAGGGCGCAAAAAGCCCTTGTCGAAAAAATGCTGGCTAGCGGGGTAAAGCCGATTTATGATTCTGTTGTGAAATCAATTGACGGAAATACCAAAGTACAATCAATCACTATTCAAAATGTAAAAAGCGGCCAAAATCAGACTTTGCCAGCAGACGGTATTTTTATTTTTGCAGGAATGTTGCCACAGACAAATCTTGTCGAAATGCTTGAGAAAGACGAGGCTGGCTATATAAAAACTAAGGAAACTATGGAAACTGCAATTCCGGGGCTTTTTGCCGTTGGTGATGTAAGAAGTAAATCTTTCCGCCAGGTTGTGACGGCCGTTAGTGATGGGGCGATTGCCGCTCACCGGGCTTGCGAATTGAAATTAAAATAATGAAAACTAAAAAATCAAATTGTAAAAAAGTCATTTTTCTCATCATTTTTGCCTTTACTTTTGGAAATTTTTCTTTTTCTCTGGATTTTTGGTCAGATTTGCCAAATGACCAGCTTGCCAGACAGATTACCGATCAGATGACCGATACGGAACTTTTGTCCCAGACTTTTATGTTTGGCTGGGCTGGGGCAGAACCGCCGGAACTGCTTTACCAGTGGGTGGAAAGGGGGCTGGGCTCTGTAAAAGTTTTTGGTTGGAATACTGATGATATTCACCTGGTAGCAAAATCAATCACATCTTTACAGAAAACAGCAAATGGTGGGCGATTTAAAATCCCTCTTTTTGTTGCGACCGACCAGGAAGGTGGCTGGATTCGTCATGTAAAGGGCGACACTTCCATCACTCCTGGCAATATGGCAATTGGGGCGGCTGGTTATCCTGCTGATTCTTGGTATTCTGCCTATTATATTTGCAGGGAAATTAAAAACCTGGGGATAAATATGAATTTTGCCCCGACAATCGACCTTTTTACAGATCACGATTCAACGATTATCGGGACAAGGGCTTTTTCTGATGACCCTGCCAATACAGGAATTTTGGGAGCGGCCTTTGCTGCTGGTTCAACGGCTGCCGGCGTAATTCCAACTGTAAAACATTTTCCGGGGCATGGAGACACCAGCATAGATTCCCACGGAAAACTTCCAATCATCAATATTGATTTTGACACTTTTAAAAACCGCGAATTGGTTCCTTATCTTTACCTTATAAAAGAAAATGTGCCGGCCCTTATGTCTGGCCATTTAAGTTTTCCTCAAATTGAAACGACTGGCGCTCCGGCTTCTTTATCAAAATATTTTCTTACAGATTTACTCCGTAATCAGTTGGGCTACCAGGGCTTAATTATTACTGATGATATGATGATGGTTGGGGCAACTTCCTACGCGGGTTCTTTGTCGGAAGCTTTCAAAATGGCACTGGAAGCCGGGAATGATATTATTCTGTCTTCTACGACAGCCCGCTTGAACGAAGCTCTTTGGACAAAAAACCTGGAACTGATGACTACCGACCAAGATTTTCGGGAAAGGGTAAAAGATGCGGCTTACAGGGTAATTAAAGCAAAACTGGAATATTTTAAATCCGGAAATGCGGCTCCCCTCTATCCTGATGAAAATTCTGTGGATTCGGCAATTCCAGATTCGGAAGGTCAAAAATTTTTCCTGGAACAAGCCTGTCGGTCTGTGACTCTTCAAAAATCAGGGCTTATGCCACTGACCAAAGAAAATGGCGGTCGGGTTTTGCTGCTTGGCTCTCTGACAAGTTTTTTCCAGGCTGCAAAACAGCGGTATCCTGATGCCGGGGAATTTCATTTTACCTACGAAACAGGCCCAAATGAAACTCAGTGGGTTTTGGATAATTTGCCGGCTGTGGCAGGTGGCTACGACACAGTGATTATCTGCGTTTCCAGCGAAAATCACAAAAAAATTGCAGAATATTTTAAAGGTTCAAATAAACGCGTCGTAATTTTGTGTACGATGTCGCCAACCCTGGTCGAAAATATGGACTGGGCGGACACAGTTTTGCTGGGCTACAGCTGGCGGTGTGATTATTCGCTCAAAGCAATGCTGGCCGCTTTGAATGGTGAATTTTCACCGAGCGGAACTAAGCCGTACAGGGAGTAGGTGGAAATTGCCTGCGTTAGGCAATGGAGCCCCGGCGATGGCAACTTCAGTTGCCGAAGCCGAAGCCCGCAGGGGCACTATTTGTGCCCCGAGGACTTTGAAGCGAATAGCGGAAGGGCGGAACTGCCGACCCGGAGTGGAGAGAGGGCGAAGCCCGAACGAAACGGAGGGGAACGCCCAAAAAATCCCGAAAAATCCCCTTAAAAATCTGGAATTTCTCTGATTTTATTATATTTGGCATCGTAACTGTGAGAATTTGGTCTCAATCCCAAAATCCGCTCATTCTCTGCCTGCAACTGGAACTTAATCATTTGCTTAAAAGCGTCCATCATAGGCTCGGGATCAACGTCAGCCGCAACCAGACCAACCTCCTGCATTTCCTTGATAAAATAGTAGCAGCTTTCTACAGTGGAAATATATTCCGGTCGCGGCTCGTGCTTAAACGTGAAAATTGACCTGTAGTCTCCGTAAAAAGAAATCCGCGGCAGGTCCAGCAAAAATTGATTATGTTCAATAATTTTTCTGGCACAAAACCAGGTGGCGTCCAAAATCAAAACCAAAAGCGTCCTGTTGCCAATTGCCGCCTTTAGACCTTCTTTTTTCGCCGTCCAGGCTTCTTCCCCCGGGTACATCATTACCGGAAAATATTTGGGGTCGGAGAGAAGTTCCTGCAAGCGTTTATTTTGCGAAAATTCCAGGCCTACAATAATCTCTGAGTTTTTCAGCGAAATATGAGCCAGATTTCCTGTCCCAGTTCTCTGTCTTTTGGCCTCCTTTGTGTGCATCAAAAAGACAAATTTAATGCCTGGATCAATTTCTTTGGTATATTTGCAAAGACAGTTTGAAAGTGGTTTAAAACATCTGGTACAACGTTCGCTCATTTTTTTTATCCTTCCTTTCAGAATATGTTATTAATTGACAAAAATCAAGAAAATGTCATAATATCAGCCATATGAACTATGCACACGATTTTTTAGTTGAAGACCGAGAATTTAAAGATTACGATGATTTTGCTAAAAATTGTCGCCTGAAAGCTCCAGAAAACTTCAATTTTGCTTATGATATTGTTGACCGTTATGCAAAAGAAGCTCCAGAAAAACGAGCCTTGGTTTGGATTGATGATAACAGCGACCAGGCCAAAACATTTACTTTTACGGATATTTCCCGCGAATCAAAAAGAGCCGCTTACTGGCTTTCGCTCAAAGGGATAAAAAAGGGTGACACAGTTATGCTGATTCTCCGCCGTCGCTATGAATGGTGGATTTTAATGCCGGCCCTTCACCGCATTGGGGCAATTGTAATTCCTGCAACAGATCAGCTTTTGCAGTCAGACATTGAATACCGTACAAACGCTGCCGATGTCAAAATGATTATTTCCTATGATAATCCTCATATCCAGAACGAAATCGAAAAAGCCATGCCAAAATCACCGAGTGTAAAATACCTGGTTACAGTTGGACCTGAACGTCAGGGCTGGCTTTCCTTCCACGAAGAATACGAAAAATTAGACCCGGAATTTCCTCGCCCGGTAGGAGATGCTGCAACCCACAACACAGATCCTATGCTTTTGTACTTTACTTCGGGGACATCGGGTTATCCAAAAATGGTTTTGCAGGATTTTGTCTATCCTATTGGTCATATCATGACTGCAAAATACTGGCACGGCGTCGTTGATGACGGGCTCCATCTTACAATCGCAGAAACTGGCTGGGCAAAAGCCACCTGGGGAAAGCTTTACGGTCAGTGGATTTGTGGAACTGCCCAGTTCGTTTACGATATGAATATGCTCAAGCCCGATAAAATGCTGCAGATGATTTCCCGCTACGGTCTTACAACTTTCTGTGCACCTCCAACAGTTTACAGATTTTTGGTTCGCCAGGATCTTTCAAAATATGATTTGAGCAAATGTACCCGCTTTTCGACCGCTGGCGAAGCTTTAAATGGCGGGGTTTATGAGCAGTGGTTTGAAAAAACCGGCAAAAAAATCTACGAAGGTTACGGGCAGTCTGAATCGACTGTAATTTGCGGAAACTTTATGGAATATTCTGAAATTAAACCTGGTTCAATGGGGCGGGCAAATCCTTGCTACGAAATTTCAGTTTTAAATCCGAATGGAAAACCTGTTCCAAATGGTGAACCTGGAGAACTTTGTATCAATGTTTCTAAGGGCCGACCTTTTGGGCTTTTGATGGGCTATCATAAAGATATTTCCCTTACTGCCGAAGCATTTGACGGTGGTGTTTATCACACTGGCGACAATGTCTATATGGATGATGACGGTTATGTCTGGTTTGTAGGCCGTAAAGATGATATTATAAAATCATCAGGCTACCGAATCAGTCCTTTTGAAGTAGAATCTATTTTGCAAAAACATCCTGCCGTTCTGGAATGTGCAGTTACAGGGGTTGAAGATAAAAAACGCGGAATGGCAGTAAAGGCTACAATCGTTCTTTCTGCAGATTACGCCGATAAAGATCCAAAAGAAATGGAACTTATCATGTCTAATTTTGCAAAAGAAAATACGGCTATGTACAAATGCCCTCGTATCTACGAATTTGTTAAAGAATTGCCAAAAACTATTTCTGGTAAAATTCGCCGTGTAGAGATTCGCGAAAAAGACAATGGAAAGGATGCCGATAAAATAAAGCGGGATTTTTAATCAGATTTGAAAAAAACACTTTTTTTTCTTTGTTCAGGATTTTTATTTTTCTCTTGTTCGCTTAAGTATGATGAAGTCGTACTTGCCGAGGAAAAAATTCCTGAACTGATTTTCCAGGACACCCAACTTACCCGCTACGAAAACAATAAGATTACCCTGGAACTCAATGCCGGAGTTCTGGAACAATACAAAAATTCATCAGAAACTTTTGCCAAAGGCGTTAATTTTTCAGCTTATGATGATGATGGCAAACTTTCCACAAAAGGGGCCTGTGGTCTTTTGATGACAAACACAGACTCTGAACTTTACGAACTTTATGATGAAATTGAACTATTTAATCAATCAGAAAAAGTAAATTTTTATGCAGATGTGCTAAAATGGAATGCAAAGTCGGAACAACTTACTAGTGGTCGTGGTGATATGGTCAAAATAGAAAAAGATGATGCTACAATCCGTGGTACAGGTTTTGCAGCCAGCGGAATCAGCAAAAATTTTTCTTTTCGTGGGACTGTTACCGGCGAAATTGAAACAAAAAATGATGAAGAAAAATCAGAAAATCCTTCTCAAACAGAATCTAAAAGTAAATGAAAAAAATCGTAACTGCTGTATTTACATTTTTACTTTCTCTGAATTTTTTATCAGCTGAAAAAATCATTTTTTCTGCAAATTCTATGACAGGAAAAACTGGTGATGCCAGCACAACAAATTTAACTGGAAATGCCTATGTAAAAACATCTTCTATGGAAATTTCTGCTGATTCCATAGAACTTTCTGGTGACGAATACCGCTATATCAAGGCTACTGGCACTGTTTCCGGGAAAAATCTTGATACAAATATGGAATTTACCTGTAACTCTCTGGAATATGATAGAACTACGAAAGTTGCAGAATTAAAGGGCAGTGTAAACCTTACAGATAAGGATAACGACGTAAAAGCTCAATCCCAAATCATCATTTATGACCAGTCTACCGATATTGCAATTCTTCAAATCAGCGTTAATTTGACCCAAAAAGATAATGTTTGTTCTGGTTCGTATGCAGTTTATTACAAAAAAAATCAGCTTCTGGAACTTTCCGGCAATGCCCAGGTAAGACAAAAAGATGATGTTTTCAGGGCCCAGTTTATCACCCTGAATATGGATACCCAGGATATTACCCTGGGCGGAAATGTTAAGGGAACTGTAACTGATACTAAAGAGCCGGAAAACCAGGCGACGGATGTCGAGAATGAACAGAGTGGGCAGAATGGGCAGCCAGTGGAAGAAAATCAGACTGCAGCGGAAGGGGAGCCACTGGTGGCTGATGGGGAGACTGGTGATGAGGAGACTCAGACGGCTGGAGAGCAGACTGGTGATGGAGAATCGTCAGCAGTAGAAACATTATCGGTAGAATCATCATCAGAAACACAGAATGCTGCTGAAAGTTCAGAAAAGGGGAAATCAGGATGGAAGAACAGGAAAAAATAGAGTCGCAGGAAAATCTTCAAGTGGAAGAAACAATCCCAGTTCAAGAAAAAGAAAATCCCCTGGGAGAAGAAATCATCACAACTTCAACTCCCGAAAATGTTAGCTCAACTCAATCACAAGACGCCAGAGCAGAGCAAATTCCTCAGTCTGCTTCCACAGACCAATCTTCAACCGACTTTCCTTCATCTCATATACTCAGAGTTTCAAGTTTATACAAACAATTTGGTCATAAAAAAGTTGTTCGGGGCGTAGAATTTTCTATGCAAATGGGCGAAGTTCTGGGACTTTTGGGACCAAACGGAGCTGGAAAAACTACGACATTTTACATGGTTGTAGGATTTTATAAGCCTACCGCCGGCGATGTTTTTCTTGATAATCAGTGTATTACCGGCCTTCCAATGTATAAAAGAGCCAGGCTGGGAATTGCCTACCTTCCCCAGGAACCATCAGTTTTCCGAAAATTTACGGTAGAGGAAAATATCTGGTCAATTCTCGAAACCCGAAAAGACCTGACTACAAAAGAAAAAAAAGACAGACTGGAAGCCCTCATCGACGAATTTGCGATTGGTCGAATCCGCAAGCAAAAAGCCTACACACTTTCCGGAGGAGAGCGTCGTCGTACTGAAATTGCCCGTTCCCTTGCCATGGAACCAAAATTTCTGCTTCTGGACGAACCTTTTGCCGGAATTGACCCGATTGCCGTTGCCGATATTAAAGAAATTATCCGCCTGCTGGCAAAACGCGGAATTGGTGTTTTAATTACCGACCACAATGTCCGCGATACTCTGGAAATCACAGACAGAGCCATCATCATAAATCAGGGAACAATTATGATTCAAGGTTCAAAAGAAGAAATCCTGGCTTCAGAATTGGCCAGAGAGATTTATTTGGGAAAAAACTTTTCTTTGTAGAGACGGTATGTAACTACACAGAAACGTTATTCCGTCCCAAAACTGTCATCACGCATTTTCAGTGTTTTCTCTAAAAATCGCAATTTTTAGAAGTTCCCTTTAAATCTAGTTTGACATCAAATCATTCTTCCGTTAATATTGACCTTGAACTATTCTAAATTTTTCATAATAGGAGATGATCGTGAACATTGTAATGTACATTGGTCTCCCTGTTGTTGGAATTGTTCTTGGATGGATTATTCGCTGGATTTATGCCAGATTTCA
>CAVFQN010000161.1:0-2592 GCA_963624615.1 Treponemataceae bacterium
TATTATTTTGATAGGATTTTTTACTGCTATTGCTTCGATTGTGGGAGATTTAATTGAGTCGGTTTTTAAGCGTTCCTGCGATGTAAAGGACAGCGGTAATTTGATTCCTGGCAGGGGTGGTGTTTTGGATTCTATCGATTCTATTTTAATTTCGGCCCCGATTTTTTATATTTGTTACCATTTCTTGTTTTAGAAGTTTTATTTTTGCAGGTCTCTGAAAATTGCAATTTTTGGAGACAGGTCTAAAAACGCGTTAGTGATTATGAAAAAGATTTTAGTTTTAGGTGCAACAGGTTCGATTGGAACGAACACTTTGAAAATTGCGGGCAATATGCCGGAAGAATTTCAGATTTGTGGAATTCAGGCTCATTCTAATCAAAAAAAATTGCAGGAATTGGGGGAAATTTACAAATGCCCTAGCCTGCTCACATGCCAGGATAATTCAAAAGAAGCTTTTCAAAAATTGATTGATGAATCTAAGCCTGATATTGTTGTAAACGGAATTGCCGGTGGAGCTGGGCTTTTGCCTTCAAAACTGGTTTTGGAAAATGGAATTGACCTGGCCCTGGCAAATAAAGAAACAATTGTAATGGCAGGTCCTTTAATCAAAGCTCTGGCTAAAAAAAATAATGCAAAAGTCCTGCCGGTCGATTCTGAACATTCTGCGATTTTTAATCTGGTAGAAAAAATTGGAAAAGAAAATATTTCGAAAGTAATTATTACGGCAAGTGGTGGACCTTTCAGAAAATTTTCAAAGGAAGATTTACGAAATGTTACTGTTGAACAGGCATTAAATCACCCGACCTGGAAAATGGGACCAAAAATCACGGTAGATTCTTCCACCCTGGCAAACAAGGGTCTGGAAGTTATTGAAGCGGCTTTCCTTTTTGACTTGACGGCAGAACAAATTGAAGTTGTAGTTCACCCTCAAAGTTTAATTCATTCACTGGTAAGGACAAATGATGGAATGTTGTATGCCCAGATTTCTGATCCGGATATGAAACATCCTATTTTTAATGCTTTGACCTGGCCGGAAAATAAAAAATCTTATCTTGAACCTTTTGATTTGTTTGACCAGACTATGACATTTTTCCGTCCCCGCTACCAGGATTTTCCGCTTTTGCAGTACGCTTTTGAATGTGCAAAAGCCCAGAATTGTTATCCAATTGCTTTTAATGCCGCGAACGAAGTTGCAGTCCATGCTTTTCTGGAAGAAAAAATCGGATATTTAAATATTTCGAGAATTGTCCGGGCAGTTTTGGATCATAACTGGAACAAAAAGCTGGATTCCTTTGAAACTGTTTTTGAAGCTGATAAAGAAGCAAGGCAATTGGCGGCGGAACTTGTATGAAATGGCTTTATGGAATACTCTGTCTGTTCTTTTTAATCCTCTTTCATGAATTTGGCCATTTTCTGGCTGCGAAATTATTTGGCGTAAAAGTTGAATCTTTTTCGATAGGTTTTGGGCCGATTTTACTTCATAAAACTTTTCGTGGCACAGATTACCGCCTGTCCCTCTTTCCTTTGGGAGGATATTGCGGAATGAAGGGCGAAAAAGATTTTCAAAATGCAATTGAAGCAAATCTTTCTGAAATTAAGGCTGAAAAAGATTCTTTGTACGGAATTCACCCATTAAAACGGGCAATAATTGGTTTTGCAGGGCCTTTTTTTAATTTTTTATTTGCCTTTATAGCCTACACAATAATTGCGGGCGTGGGTTACAAATATTATACATATTCAAATAAAATTTTGATAAACGATTCTGTCACTTCTTCGGTGGCAAAAGATGCAGGAATTCAGTCTGGGGATATAATCACAAAAATAAATAACAAAGAGATTTCAGATTTTTCGGATTTACTTGAAGAAATTTCTACAAGACCCGATGAAGACATTTTGGTGACTGTAGACAGAAACGGTCAGAGCCTGGAATTTATGCTTCACACCCAGATGGACACCAGCCAGGGAACTGGAAAAATTGGAATTGCTGCCGATACTTCAAATGTTTTGGAAAAAGAGGCAAAAAAATATTCGTTTTTCCCGGCAATTGGCCACGGATTTTTGGAAGCGGTGGATTCAGTGGGGCTCACAATTAAAAGTATTGGACTGCTTTTCAAGGGAGTTGATTTGGATAATGCTGTTTCCGGACCGGTTCGAGTGACTGATATGCTGGGTTCTACGGTAAAAGCCGGTTTTTCGGCAGGATTCAGGCAGGGGCTGGTCAGTCTTTTGTCACTAATGGCAATTATCAGCATTTCACTTTTTATTATGAATTTGCTGCCAATTCCAATTTTGGACGGCGGTTTGATTTTTATTGCCCTGGTGGAAATTATTATCAGGCGGAAGGTGCATCCTAAATTTCAATATTACATTCAGTTTATCGGATTGGCTTTTATAGCCGTAATTTTTATAATTGGATTGAAAGGTGACATCACTTTCTTTTTGAATAAAGGACGCCATTAAGGGGCTATAAAAATAAGGGAACTTCTAAAAATTGCAATTTTTAGAGGTAACTTTAAAAATAAACTATGGGAACTTGCAAAAGACTTTTTCCACGAGAACAAAAAACAGGTTTGCTATGAAAAAAAATATGAA
>CAVFQN010000161.1:2602-3380 GCA_963624615.1 Treponemataceae bacterium
TACTTTTGTTTTGCCGCTTTTGATTTTGGCAAATGGCCTTTTTGGTCAGTCGCATTTTTCGACTCAATCACACCAATCACAAGTAACAAATTTAATTGCGGCTTTGGGCCAGGAAAATGACGGCTCATATTTTTCTACTGGAGAAGACGGCTTTGTTATAAAATGGGCGGACGACAACACTGGTGAGCATTATCAGTTTACAGATGTTGGGATAAAGCTGATTGCAGTCGCTCCAAATGGAAATGATATTGCGATTTATGAAAGTGACGGCGGCTCGGTAAACAAAGTGAGCGTCTGGAACTGGAAAAATTTAACTCGAAAATTTCAGAAAAAGTTTTCGGACTCTATCACTTCCCTGCAATTTTCTGCAAAGGGAACTTATCTGATTGTTGGAACTGCAACAGTTGACGGGGCTGTTTTTTATAGAACCAGTGATTGGAAAACGGTTGATAAAATTAAGGCAAATACCAGCATCGTAAATTATATTCACACAAGTCAAAGTGAAAAAACTTGTGCCTTGTATTCGCCGGCCGGCACTTTATCCTACTACAATTTGCAAAACGGAAAATTAAAGCAAAAGTTTTCGATTATTCAGGGACTTTCGCAGACTGTAATGTTCAATAATGATAAATTTATTGCCGGGGTAAAAGACAATCAGATTTACATTATAAATGCTTTTAAAGGGACCAGCGTTTCTTCTGTTCCTGCAAGTAATCCTATCATCTTGTCTAGAGAAGTTGATTATAATTTATATTATCTGGAATATGATGGCAGAAAT
>CAVFQN010000162.1:0-2364 GCA_963624615.1 Treponemataceae bacterium
CCCAGTTCAGTCAAAAAATGGTCGCAGGCGGTTCAAAAAAGACTGGTTAAAAGTCGACAAAAAACTGGACGAAATAATAACCACAAGGAGATTTAATACAGGAGATGATTATCTGGCACTCTTACCGGCCACCCTACCCCAGGAATTTTCCACAAAAGACTTAAAAAACACTTTAGCAGCCTGCAAGACAGTTCCTGCCCGCATCTACAACAATTCAAATCTTATTTTGTGGGTTTTATCTCACATGGAATTAATCCAGGAAAGCAAAAGAATCTCAAATTTGCGATATTACAGGATTAAGGGGTAAAAAAAAGACGTTCGAACTTAATCGAACGTCTTGATTTTGCATTTTAGTTAAGACCGGAAAAACTACCAGTTATCAGACATATCATCTTCATCATGATTTTCCATATCGTACAAATCTGTTACAACACGGAGATCATCCAAATACATATAGAAAGTTCCACGAGCCTGAACAGGATTACAATCAACACGGAAACCAAGAATCTTCAAACCAGGTTTATCACCATAATAAGCTGATGACTGAACAATTCCATGTTCTCCATCTGGACTAGGTGGAACTACACAAGTAAGCTTTTTCCAACCACTAAATCCGAGGCTACCCATATACAATTCATAGTTACGACCAAAATAATCCTGTACAAGAGCATACATATCATGATCCTGATTACGACCACAAACCCACATAGAAATAGTCTTTGTAGTACCTTCTACAGACAAAGGTCTTCCAGATTTAATAGTAAAAGAATTTTTTCCACGGCGGAAAAAATCAACTCTTACACCATAAACCATTTTATCTTCATCTTCTTTACCTTCATCTTCTGGTAAAGGTTCTTTCATTGAAGGATTACCTTCAAAAAGACGACCAGCAATTACACCGTCATCAGAAGAAATATGAACAGACCACGAACCTTCGCGTTCAAACTTATCAACAGAAACTTCTCTCAAAGAAGCCATTGCAGAATCTGCTCCTACATTTTCAGGATTTGGTTCCTGCAAACTTGAAGTCTGTGCAAAAACTAAACCAGCAGCCAAGAAGGCAATTGCACCAAAAGTAACAAGTTTTTTCATTATTCTTCTACCTCCTCACCATCAGATGAACCGCTATCAGATGAATCACTATCACCAAAATCTACATCAAGTAATTCATAACCATCGTAAATATTTGAAAGCGAGTTAGATGTGTATTTAATCTGATCAAAGAAAATTACATAATCATCAACATATTCTTCAGCATCAGAACGAACTCTGAAACCTACAAATGTCATTGTAGTTGGACCTGAACGCAAATGTGAATGCTGCTGCAACCAACCAGGAACATTTAGAATGATATTTTTCCAACCACTAAATGCAAGACTACCCGCAGGCAATACATGTACGACCCCCTGAGCGTCTCTTACCATTAATTCAAGGTAGTAGTTGTAATTAGCACCCCAAACCCAGAAATCAATCTGAGTTACAGTACCAACAAATGGAATTTCAAAACTTTTATCGTCTGCTGTAGGATAAACTTCAAACCAGTTATCACCCTTACGATTATAAGCAGTTTTTACTCCAAATACCTTGAAATCTTTATCTGTACCCTTGTACAACTGTTTCAAAGAATTAGGAACTCCTTCGTAATAGCCGGTTTTTGGATAATCTTCGGCAATAAACCTACTTGCATTTACTGCCCAGTCCCAGCTATAAGACTTTCCTTCACAAATATAATTCTGCGAACCAGCAGAATCAAAATCATCCAATACAAATGTCTCGATACTTTTTGAACTTGGTTGTGCAAAAACTGGCAAACCAATTACAAATAAACATG
This sequence comes from Treponemataceae bacterium, assembly GCA_963624615.1. GTDB lineage: Bacteria > Spirochaetota > Spirochaetia > Treponematales > Treponemataceae > Treponema_D. Next base: position 1,832 of record CAVFQN010000162.1, read on the forward strand.
CAAGACCAACAAAGACTTTAAGTCCCCTTTTCATGCAAAACTCCTTGAACTTTTATCATTCCGATATAAAGATTTTCTCAATCTCTAATATCGGCAGGATTATTCAATATTATTACTAACTTTAATTATATTTCCTATGCAATTCTTTGTCAAACCTAAACTAAAAGCAAAATTAAAGGGCGAATAGTTAGATAAAACTAACAAAAATCTTCAAATAATTGAATAAATATTCAAATTGAAATATATTATAGGCAAATTAAAACTAGGTCGCAGACCTTAGATATAAGGAAGTATTTTTATGGCTATTATTAGTTACAAAGATCTTGGTCTTGTAAACACTCGCGATATGTTTGCAAAGGCTATGAAAGGTGGATATGCAATTCCTGCATATAACTTCAATAATATGGAACAGATGCAGGCTATTATTCAGGCTTGTGTTGAAACAAAATCACCAGTAATTCTTCAGGTTTCATCTGGTGCAAGAAAATATGCAAACCAAACTCTTCTTCGCTACATGGCACAGGGAGCTGTTG
>CAVFQN010000163.1:0-19011 GCA_963624615.1 Treponemataceae bacterium
AAGACCGGAGCGGCACCATCTGTGCCGCGAGGACTTAGAGCGGTAGCGAACTGCGGAACAGCCGACGGTTGACGGAATGAGCGAAGCGAATGGAGGCAACCGGACCGCCCATTTTATAATTTTTTATTTTCACAAAAACCGCAATTTCTGTGCTATGATTAACAAACGGCAAGTGAAGTTTTCGGTCAAAACTGCCGATAAACAATTTGTAGTTTTTTGCAAAAACATCGGAGATGCTCATGAATTTACAGGAATTTTACCAATCAGCAGGCGGCAACGCTTCCGCAACTACTGCCAGACTTGGCTGTAACGAAAAAATAATCCTCAAATTTTTAAAAATGTTTTTAGCTGATGAAAGCTTTGAAGGGCTTACTGAATCCCTGAGCAAGGGCGACATTCAGACTGCCTTCCGCAAGGCTCACACTCTCAAGGGCATAGTCGCAAATCTTGGGCTGGAAAATCTTTATGTTCTGGCTTCTGATGTGACAGAAATTTTGAGGCCTAGTGATGGGGATATTTGCGGAAAAATGGGGACTGTCGCTGCGGGCGAAAATCAAGGTTCTGGAGGGCTGAGAAATGCGGACGCCCAAGAAGAAATCTCTAATGGTCAAAAAATCACCAAAGCAAAAACTGCCATGCCCCGGCTTTCAAAAGAATATTGTAAAACTATGCAAAATATAAAAAATTTACCGGAGAACTAATCTGAAAATCACAATCATCTTGAAAATGAAAAAGCGGAAAAAACACAAGCTCCGGCAAAAAAATTTTAACAGCCTGGGAGGCTACTCATGAATACAACTTTAAGCGGTTACCTTTTGAGTACAGCTTTTATGCTCATCATTTTGGGAATTCTTGCAATTAGAACAGGCATAGCTATTTCTCAAAAAAACAGCCGGAACAAGTGTCTTTTGCTTCTTGGAACAACCTCCATGTATATTTTGATGGATGGGGCTTTTATCATCTGTCATTTTTCAGAAAAAATTGCGGCTTCCACCTGGGACGCAGTCGCTTTTCTTTTTTACATCATTTATGTACTTCTGCCTTTTGTATGGTATTTATTTGTCCGAAACTTTGTCGGCACAACTTTCAGGCCTTTTATCCGAAAACTAGAATGGATTCCCCTTATAATCCTGCTTGCCATGGTTCTTGTAACCCCTTTCACCGACCTTTTATGGAATGTCACTCCAAGTGGCGTTTACGAACGAGGTAGCGGATTTGGTATTTTCTCCATACTCAACTATTTTTACTACGTTGCACCATTAATCGACATAGTTATTATTCTTTGCAACAAAAATATCAAAAATGAACCTTATATTTTCCTTTCTATTTTTATTTCTTTAGTTCCTTTGATTGGAGCAATTATCAATGTTGCGATTATTCCTTTGGGAACGATTTTCCCATTTCAGCCATTCTGTTCGGTTGAGGTTGCCCTCCTAGGCTTCTGTTTTATTGCGTCTAAGGATTCTGACTCTCTCAAAGACCAGCAGCAGGTGGCTGTTCAGCTGGCACTTACAAAAGCGGAAGCTGCAAGCCGAGTAAAAACCCGCTTTCTTTCTGATATGAGTCACGATATCCGCACTCCAATGAACGCTATCTCAAATCTTACGGAACTTGCCCTGGAAGAAACTGATCCAAAAATTATCCGGTCTTACCTTGAAAAAATGAATATTTCTGGAAAATTTTTGCTGGGGCTTATCAATGACATTCTGGATATGAGCCGGATTGAAAATGGTGATTTTACCCTCCACAAGGAAAATCTTACCAGAACAGAATTTTTGAAAACGGTCGAAACTGTAGTCTACCCTCTTATCGAGAAGAAAAACATTCACTTTCACCCAGAACTTAGACCTGGTGAGTATACTATCAATGTGGATAAACTCCGTTTTAATCAGATTTTCTTTAATCTTTTGTCTAATGCCGTAAAATATACTCCTGATGGCGGAGATGTCTGGTTTGAAGTTGAAAATATGGAAACGGATAACGGAATTCTCAAAATAAAATTTGTCGTTCGTGATAACGGAATTGGAATGAGCGAGGAATTTTTGAAGCACCTTTATGAGCCTTTTGCAAGGGAAGAAAGTGATTTTAATATCAAAACTCAGGGAACTGGTCTGGGACTTTCTATTGTCAAAAAACTGGTTGACTCCATGAACGGAACAATCAGTGTAAAAAGCAAACTTGGCGAAGGAACTGAATTTACCGTTATTTTTGATGCTGATATTGTTGCGAGAGTTGAAATTGAAGAACCTGTTGAAAAGCATGATGATGATATTTCGCTGGAAGGCCTTAGGGTTATGCTGGTAGAAGACAATGAAATGAACACTTATGTAGAGAAAATCATGCTGGAAAAGGTGGGCTGTATTGTTACCACCGTAGATAATGGTCAAAAAGCGGTGGATTTGTTTAATAACCAAGAGCCATATTCTTTTGATGCTATTTTGATGGATTTAAGAATGCCAGTAATGGGAGGTCTTGAAGCAACGAAGGCCATTCGTTTTAGTGAAAGGCCGGACGCCAACTCTATCCCAATTATTGCTATGACAGCTGATGTTTTTGAAAATGCCAGTATGGAAACTATGGAAGCCGGAATGAATTTTCATCTGTCAAAACCTCTGGACGCCGAAAAATTGTACAAGACATTAAAAGAACTTACCCCCCCCCAATGTATACTGTACAAAGAAAGATAAATCGACAGAAGCAGGCGGTGGAACAGGCAGCGAAGGAGCAAGCTGTAACCGGCCAGGAGATGGAAACTCCCCCTGAGTAATTTGACGTCGGAAAGGTGACGACCAAGAAGGTGATGTCCGAAAGGTAACAGCCGGGGAAGCAAATTGACGCCGGGAAGGCACATAGGCCTCCAGGGTACAGGCTGTCTCCCCTACACCGCAACCGGTAGCCTGATAATCAGAAAAAACTTGACTTAGAAGATAAATACAGGAGTGAAATTATGGAAAAAAATAAAATCCTTATAGCAGATGACTCGGAAATGAATCGGGAAATGATTTCCGAAATTCTTGGTGATAAATATGATTTTGCTTATGCGGAAGATGGAGTGGAAGTTATAAACACTCTCCGTGGAAAAAGTGACATAGATTTAATTCTTTTGGACATCAATATGCCAAAAATAGACGGGTTCGAGGTTCTTCGGATTATGAACGAAAGGCACTTGATGGAAGAATATCCTGTCATCATCATATCCGCATCCGGGGGCAACGATTTTATAAATCAGGCTTACAAACTTGGAGCTGTTGATTATATTCAACGCCCTTATAATGCCCTTGTTGTGCAAAGACGAGTTGAAAACACTCTTTTGATGTATTCAAATCAGAAACGTCTCCAGCAGCTTGTAATAAATCAGGTTTATGATAAAGAAAACAACAACAATTCTATGATAAGTCTGCTTGGAAATATCGTTGAATCACGAAATCAGGAATTGGGAAGTCATACTCTGAATGTTCAGATGGGGACAGAACTTTTGCTCAAAGAACTTGCAAAAATAACGGTAAAATATTCTCTTTCAAAATCTGATATAGCTATGATTTCTTCCCTGGCTGCCCTGCACGATATTGGAAAAATCAGAGTTCCGGAAAGTATTTTGAATAAGCCTGGAAAACTCACTCCGGAAGAATGGACCATAATGCAATCGCATACGGTGGAAGGTTATAATATCCTCAAAGCTGCCCTGCCAGACCAGGAAAGTAAATTCGTAAAAACCGCCTGTGAAATCTGCCGCTGGCATCACGAAAAATATGACGGAAAAGGTTACCCGGATGGCTTAGCTGGAGACGAAATCCCTATTTCTGCCCAGGTTGTTTCTCTTGCTGATGTTTACGACGCCCTCACCAGCGAACGTTGTTACAAAAAGGCTTTCAGTCACGACACCGCCATTCAGATGATTTTGAACGGAGAATGTGGCTCTTTCAACCCCCTGCTTTTGGAATGTCTCAAAAACATATCTGCTAATCTCAAAAATATCAAAGAAAGCGGAAAACCTTACGACTTCCAGAGTGTGGCTACTTATGTTGCAGAGGAATTGTTGACCAGCAAAGCCCTGCCTACCAGCAATTCAATGCGGCGAATGATGGACAACGAACGCAATAAAAAAGAATTTTTTATGGGATGTGCGGAAGGTATTCAGTTTGAATATGACAAAGTTTTACACAAAGCATGTTTTGTATATAAAAATGAAGATGATTCTTGTAATCCTTTGGAAAGAACGGTTTTCAGATCAAAAGACAGCGAAGATAATATTTTGCCGGTAAATTACTGGGAAAATTTGAGCGAAATTCTCCACAAAAATGGGCGTGAAAAGCCAAATGTCTGCCTGGACGTAAAACTTTTCCTGAATGGGGAGTATGTCCCATATCGTGCAAAAGTTATGGCTATCTGGCCGGAAGATGGAGCAGATTACATCTACGTTCTGGGACATTTTACGAAGATTTAAGGCGAAAGTTTGTCTAAAAATGGGCATTATCTAAATTTATACAAGGATATCTCTAAACATCTAAAAATTGCAATTTTTAGATGTTTCCTCAAAGAGGAGTTTTTAGAGATGCCTGCAAACTAGAATGCTAAGTCCTCTCCCAATTTATTCCACAAATAAAAAAAAAGTTGTACACTTGCCCCATATTGGAGTTATTTATGGACAAATATGCTGTTACTGGGATGGGGTGTGCGGCTTGTGCAGCTCGCGTCGAAAATGCTGTTTCTAAAGTTCCGGGAGTTTCTGCTTGTAGTGTAAATCTCCTTACAAATTCCATGGGAGTTGAGGGCTCTGCCCAAGCGGAAGATATTATTGCAGCGGTTGTAAAAGCTGGCTATGGTGCAGAAATTCTGGAAGGTTCTGGCGGAAATGCTGGAAATCCTGAAAACGCTGAAAACTCCACAAAATCCGCAAAAAAAGAAGATTTGTTAAAAGATAAGGAAAGTCCCCTCCTTTTCAAAAGACTGGCCTGGTCTGTAGGATTTCTTTTGGTCCTTATGTACATGAGCATGGGACATATGATGTGGAATTGGCCACTTCCAGCCTGGTTTATGAGCGGTGGAGAAAATCATTTAGGAATGGGAATTATCCAGATGATTCTTGCCGCTATCATTATGTTTATAAATAGAAAATTCTTTATCAATGGTTTTAAAAGCCTTTTTCATGCTACCCCGAATATGGATACCCTGGTTGCACTTGGCTCTGGAGTTTCTTTTGTTTACTCGGTTGTAATGCTTTTTTCAGCCAAGGCTATGACCCGCATGGACAATTTGTATTTTGAAAGTGCGGCTATGATTGTCACCCTGATTACCGTTGGAAAACTGCTGGAAGCACTTTCTAAGGGCAGAACCACTGACGCCCTCAAAAGTCTGATGAATCTTGCCCCAAAAACTGCCACTTTGCTTCGTGACGGCAAGGAAATTGAAGTTTCGATAGAAGAAGTTCATAAAGATGATGTGTTTGTGGTCAGACCTGGCGAAAATATTCCTGTTGATGGGGTAATTTTGGAAGGCAACACAGCAATCAACGAAGCGGCTCTAACCGGCGAATCTATTCCAGTTGATAAAAGTTCCGGAGATTTTGTTTCGGCGGCCACAGTAAATCAGTCGGGTTTTATAAAATGCCGGGCTACCAGGGTTGGCGAAGACACCACTCTTTCGCAAATCATTCAGATGGTTTCTGATGCGGCTGCAACAAAGGCTCCAATTGCGAAAATTGCGGACAAGGTTGCGGGCGTTTTTGTTCCTGCCATTATGGGGATTGCCCTGGTGACATTTGTAATTTGGCTGGCGGTAGATGCAGAATTTGCTTTTGCTCTGACCAGGGGGATTGCAGTTCTGGTCGTTTCCTGTCCTTGTGCCCTTGGGCTTGCCACTCCTGTTGCAATTATGGTTGGAAATGGGGTTGCAGCAAAACAAGGAATCCTTTTTAAAACTTCCGCCTCGCTCGAAGAAGCCGGTCGTTGCAAATTTGTCCTCCTCGATAAAACCGGAACTATCACAAAAGGCCAACCTGTGGTTACAGATATTTTACCAAATGGTATTTCCGAAAAAGAATTTCTGATAAAGGCCGGAAGTCTGGAAGCCAAAAGTGAACATCCTCTTGCAAAAGCAGTTTTGCTCAAAGCTGCCGAAGAAAATCTTATGCTGTCGGAGGTTTCTAATTTTTCTGCCCTGCCAGGAAATGGACTTACGGCAACTCTCGAAGGCAAAAAACTTTCGGCCGGCAATTTGAAATATATAGAAAGCCTTGCCCCCTCTTGTATTGATGATGATAGCCGTAAAAAGGCGGAAAATCTTTCATCTGAAGGGAAAACTCCTCTTTTCTTTGTTGAATTTGCCGGGGATTTGTCTGACCCAAAATTGCTTGGAATTATTGGAGTTGCGGATGTAATCAAAGAAGATTCTCCTGAAGCCATCAAAAATTTGCAGAATATGGGAATTCACGTTGTTATGCTCACTGGCGACAACGAAAAAACGGCAAATGCGGTTGCAAAAAAAGCAGGAGTCGACCAGGTAATCGCGGGGTTGCTTCCTGGTGACAAGGAAAAAATTGTCCGGGAATTCAAGGCAAAAGGGAAAGTCTGCATGGTTGGTGATGGAATCAACGACGCCCCTGCCCTAACTTCTGCCGACACCGGCATGGCTATTGGAGCTGGAACCGACATTGCAATTGATGCAGCTGACGTTGTTTTGGTGAAAAGCCAGCTTTCTGATGTTTGTACGGCAATCCGCCTGAGTCGAAAAACAGTGAAAAATATCAAGGAAAATCTTTTCTGGGCCTTTATTTATAATATCATTCTGATTCCAGTTGCAGCTGGGGCTTACTACCATTGGCTGGGCCTGGATATGAGCCCGATGTTGGGGGCGGCTGCCATGAGTCTTTCAAGTTTTTGTGTTGTTACAAATGCCTTGAGATTGAATTTATTTTCGGATAAAGCTAAAAAATGAACAAACTTTTTCTTCAAAATAATCAAAATAGCAAAAGGGATTTCATTCCCCTGAAAATTGACTACCAGCTTCTTACAAAATGCAAACTTTTTGACCGCATACCTTTTGAAGATTTGCCAAAAGCCGTAAATTGCCTGCGGGGATTTACAAAAAATTATTGTGACAAAGAAAGCGTTTATTCTGCTGGCTCCGACATTGAAAATTTCGTGCCTGGACTTGTGCTTTCCGGTAAAGTACAGATTAATCAGATTTACCCGGACGGTGGAATTGTTTTTTTGCGAAATGTGGAAGCTGGCGAACTTTTTGGAGTTTCGCTTGCCTACGAAGATGACGAAAACACTTTTATAAATGCCTGCCAGGACACCACAATTTTATTTCTTCATCTGCCCGGAAAAAATTACAAAAATGATTGTTCCTGCCAGTACCGCATGATAATTTTGGAAAATCTGATTCAGATTCTTGCAACCAACAACCGTATTATGAAGCAGAAAATCCAGATTTTAAGCCGGCCCAGCCTGCGTGAAAAACTCCTGCTGTTTTTTGCAAATCAAAAGCAAAGTCAAAAATCTACAACAATCCAACTGAATATGACTCGCGAAAAGATTGCCCAGTACATTTGTGCAGAAAGATCGGCCGTTTCTAGAGAATTGAGTCGTATGCAGGATGACGGAGTGATTAAGATTGATGGTAAAAATGTAACTCTTTTGTGATGGAAAGATAGGTGACTTTTGCGTTAGGGCGTGGAAGCCCTTTAGTTCCGGAGTGGAGCGGGCAATTTATTGCACGCGGAACGGAGGAATGAGCGTTAGCGAAGGCTGGAAGGCCCGACCCCAGACACTGCCGGCAGGCAGGGGCTGGGGGAACGCCCAAAAATTTTTCTAAAAATTTCGCCTACTTCATCAGCAAAAAGGCATCAAGTTTTTCAAAAAGTTCCTTGTTGAAAGTGCCATCAAATTGCAGCTGGAGTTCAGGGATTTTCGCTTTTTCCACATTTTTAACCATATTCAAAATAGTTGCTGCATTTTCGTAACTGGCAGTCAAATCCAAAATGGCAGAATAATTTTTTGGCGCCTGGATTTTTTTTGCATAACGGTAGCGGCCATTCGATCCTGTAAAAAGTTTAAAACGACGGTCAGCAATTTTTAAAAGTCCTTTCACATTTTTGCATTCCCGGTTCAATTTTTTGATTCTAGATTTAACCGCAGGACTAAGTTTTTTTTCGCGACGCAAGCGGTCATTCCACAAAAATACAAAATATTCTTTTAAGGAAATCACTTCAAAATCGACATTTTGCTTTTTAAGGTAAGCGAAAATGTCTGAATTGCAGGCCTTGTTCAGTAAAATTAAAAGGTCGCCGGTAAGGAGGATTTTTTTACCGCTAGGTTTCATGTGTTTTTTGCCAGGGTGATTGTCAAAAGTTTTCTGACTATTCTGAACTAAACAAAAATCCTTTAAATTTTCATCTGCCCGGCAAATTGCCTTCCAGAAAATTTCAAAACCTTCTTTGTCTTCCCCACTTTCTGATAGAATCAAATCTTCAACTTTTGGAGCAATTAACTGGATGTTTTTTTTGCCCTGGCTGTCCAAAATCGAACGAATCACCTGGGAATAAAATCCGTCACTTTCGGAACCACATGTCTGGAAAAGTAAAAGCTGGTGTTGACTGTCTGTAGAAGAGTCTTTCACATTTTCCGCAAAGGTCATCACGTCGCCTGCCAGGCTTGCAAAGGTCACGTACTCTTTGCTCGTACAAAAATCTTTTCCAAAAGCCAGACTTTTTTCACAGGTTTCCGGCAAAATCTTTGCCTTAAATCCCCTTTCCAAAAATTCATCGCACAAAGCCTGACTCAAAAAATCATAATGGGGAATAAAAAATTCCTTTTCTTTTTTCAAGTGACTAAAATTTGCAGTAAGTCCTTTTTTCTCGCTTGCAGGGGTATCATCCTCATAAATCTTATTTTCATTTTTTTCCAGGTTAGACAAAAAGGCTTCAATTCTAGTTATTAATCCTGTTTTTGAATAATGCTCATCAACTTCAATCTGCAGATAAGGTTTTTCGCCCATAATTTCTGCAAAAAGGTGGCTAATCATCGTGTCTGGTCCGCAACCGTGGTTGGTCAAATAAAGACCATACAAATTCGGGGTATTTTTTATGATTTTTGCCCCGCTCAAAATATGCTGACTGAATGGCCAGTAAAGATTTTCGTAATCTTTGGCAATATCAACATTGTGACCTTCAAGATTTCCCAGCGTGATAACATGGCAGCCCCTTTCCAAAAGCAAATCCGGCAAGCCCATATTCAAAACATCATCTATCAAACCGTAAGTTCGGGTAATCAAAACTAAAACTTTTTCCTGACCAGAAACTTTTTCAAGGAATTTTTTACCATCCTCCTCCTGAATTTTCTGGGCCATTTTTAAAGCCTTGCCTGCCTTCATCAAAGCATTTTTACATTGTAAAGGATTTCGCCCTAGTGAAAGGCCGATTTTCAACATTTCCACAGCCATGTGGGGCGCTCCCATATCCATCTGCAAAACAGGATTCAAAAGCCGGATTCCCTTTTCTTCCACTTTTAAACTTTGAGCTATAAGACGGGCGGCGGTCTGCATATAAACGCAACCGTAATTATTTTTCAGATTGGAAAGTTTGTGCTGCATTGTGTAAACCGAAGGCATAAAAATATAATCGCAGTTGGCTTCCACCAGTTCCTGAATATGAGCGTGCATCAATTTGATTGGAAAACAGGTTTCTTCCTGGACCAGGGTCTGGCTTTGCTGAACTGTTTCTTCGCAAGTTTTTTCTGAAAGCACAACATTAAATCCTAATTCTGAAAAATACGTGTAGGCAAAAGGAAAGAGTTTGTAAATCATCAGACTGCGGGGAATGCCGACAGTCTTTTTTTCTTCCGAAAAATCTTCGCGATATTTTCCAAAAGTCGTTTTCTGGATATTTTCAAAAAGTTCGCGGTTCATTTTGGAAAGTTCGCTATCATCTTTTTTGATTTCCAGCTTTCCAAAATCTTCCTTTGCCAAAAGAGCCATTCCCAAAGCACCTGTCACGCTAAAATATGGGCTGATTTTGAAATTGTCCCCAAACATAGATTTAAAAGCCGCCACAATTCCCCGGTTAAAGGCTAGCCCACCCTGGAAACAGATTTTTTTCCCGATTTTTTTATTTGCCACAACTTTGTGAATATAATTTTTTACAACCGAATAGCAAATTCCAGCACAAATATTTTCAAGACTTTCGCCACAAGCAATTTTGTTTTCGATGCTGGTTTTCATAAAAACCGTACACCGTCCGTCAAGACTTGCAGGATTTTTTGATTTTAAGGCCATTTGCCCCAGTTCAGCAGCTGTAAGTCCCAGACGTTCCGCCTGGTCTTCAATAAAAGAGCCAGTTCCTGCCGAACAAACTTTGTTCATCGTAAAATCTTTTGTAATTCCATTTTGACATTGAATGTATTTTGCATCTTGACCACCAATTTCAAAAATCGTATCGCAATCAGGATTCAAAAAAAGTGTCCCGGTAGCTTGGGCTGTAATTTCATCACGAACAAGGGGAATGTTGAATTTTTTTCCAATCATAATTCGTCCGGAACCAGTCACCCCCGAATGAATTATATTCAAAGTGTCGCCATATTTTTCTTTGAGCTTGTCAAAACCTTTTTGAACTGCAGCAGAAGAATCGCCAAGAGTTTTAAAATACAAAAAATCCACAACTTGATTTTTCTGATTCAAAAGCAGGAAATTCGTAGAAGTCGAACCAACGTCAATTCCCAAAAAAAGTTTTTCGCCGGGAACGAGGGAAACCCTTTTGTGCAAATCTTCTTTCGGGTAAGTGTCAATGAGAGGTGGAAGGGAATTTTTTTCTGAGGATTTTGTGATGACGGGAGTAGAACCAGCCAGACCACCAACAATAGGACATTCACTAGCGGTGGAAAAACTTTCCTCAGCAGAAGGCGTTTTTGCCTCACTTTCCCCACTGCCCCTACAGCGGACGGCAAAACTTTCCACATTCCACTCAATCCCCTTTTCCGCTGCCAAAAGAGCTGCTCCTGCCGCTTGAATTGTGCAACTTTCTTCCATATGTATCACCTGGTCATCAGACAGTTTTAAAATATCTTTAAAAGCCCCAACTAAAGCTAAATTTTTACTGGTTCCGCCTGCCAAAAAAACAGGTTTTTCTAAAGGCAAGGACTGAATGATTGTTCCGCGAAAATTGTTGACCATAGCGTAGGCAAGCCCCTTCAAAATATTTTCGATTTTTTCGCCATCCTGCTGCAAGTGAATAATGTCAGTTTTTGCAAAAACAGAACACCGCCCTGCCAAACGCGGAATTCGGTCAGCCTTCAAAGCAATTTCGGAATAATTTTCAATTTTTGTTCCCAGTCGCGTCATTTGATCTTCAAAAAAAGACCCGGTTCCAGCCGCACAATTTTTATTGGAAGAAAACTGAATATTTCCATTTTTCAGGCCGGCAATAAACTGTGAAGTTTGGCTGCCAATTTCTGCAATACTGGCCGCCTGTGGAAAAAACTGGCGGACTCCTTTTATAAGACATTCCGTCGAATTTTCCGGAGCCCCCAAGGTCGAATCAAAAGCCCTCCCAGGGGTTGAACTGTTCTCCAAGGTCGAACCCAAAGCCCTCCCAGCTGCCGAAGCTCCCCTAGCGGTCGAACCAAAAGCCTCCGCAACATTTCCACCACAAATCAAATTGGCAAAAACTCCGCAGGCAGCCCCATATTTCACCTGGGCCAAAATTTCTGTCGGGATTTTTTCCAGCATCCTTTTAAAAGTTTCTGCCACCCGGCTTTTGTGCAGTTGGTAATCTTCATAAACCTTTCGATTTTTGCGATCACAAATAAAAATTTTTACAGAAGCGTTTCCAGCATCAAAACCAGCTGCAAATGGACCTTCAAAAGTGGCAGAATCATTCATACTTTTTCCTTAGTTAGAGATTACGTTAAAATCAGCCAATCAGCTAAACCACACTTCAGCCAGCCCGCCCCCTGGAAAGCGAAATCCCCGCCCTGGATGGCGAACTCTCCCTTGAAAGGCGAATTCCCTAAAAAGTGCCATTTTTGTTAGCTATCTCTAACCAAACTTATGTTAGCATAGTCTAACAAGGTTAAACTGTTGCTAAAGCAACAGAAAATCAAGGATTTTTTATCGCTTTGTTGCCTAAGCAACTGTTATTTTTTGTTAGTTTGTGCTAACTTATACAAAGTTAGTTTTCGCTAACTAATGATTTGTACTAAAAGGAAGGACATATGAAAAAGTCTGTTTTATTTGGGGCGCTTTTTTGCATGGCTGTAACGGCTTTTGCGGCGCCAAAAAAATCTAAATCCACTGTGATTAGTGTGGGCATTCCAAAAGCTCCGCCAGCTCTGCCAATTTTGCGAATGATTGACTCAAACGCGATGGGCGACGGTGTAAAATTGGAATTTACAGTTTGGGATTCTCCTGAGCAGTTGATTGCAATGATTCAGGGCAAAGAGCAAAATATGTTTGCTTTTCCACTGACAGTTGTGGCAAAACTTTACAACAAGGGACTGCCTCTGACATTAACAAACGTGAACACCTGGGGCGTTACTTACTTTTTAACAAGCGACGGCAACTACAAAGACTGGGCTGACCTTAAAGGAAAAACGGTTTATGTTCCACTTAAATCTTCGCCACCAGACGCTTTGACTCAGTATTTTATCAGCAAAGCCGGCTTAAAAGTTGGAGAAGATGTGCAGATTGTTTATACATCAACTCCAGAAGTTACCCAGCTTTTGGTTAGCGGAAAAGCTGAATATGCAACCCAAATTGAACCACAGGTTACAGCTGCCCTCATGCAAAGCGGTGGAAAAGTTCGCATTGCAACCAGTTTTGAAAACGAATGGAAAAAAGTCACAGATGACGGTTCAATAGTTCCAAATGCTGGATTTGGCGGTCGTGCGGATTTTATCAAAAAAAATCCTAAGCTGATAAAGCAATTTGAAAGCGAATACGAAAAAGCCCTGAACTGGGTTTTGGAAAATCCTGACCAGGCAGGTGCCCTTGCAGAAAAATATCTTGGACTCAAGGCAAAACTTGTTCAAACTGCAATTCCCCGCATGGGATTAAATTACAAAAATTCTTATGAAGCAAAAAATGATTTGGATCAGTTCTACACTCTTTTGAATAATTTTGACACTTCAATTATTGGTGGAAAAAATCCTGATGAAGGCATGCTCTATAAGAAATAAATTAATTTCTATTGCGGCAATTTTTTTAATCTGGTGGGTACTTTCTTTGATTTACCCACCTATTGTAATTCCAAAGATTTCCGCGGTTTTTACTTCGATTGTAGAAATCCTTACATCCAGCAAACTCTGGCTTGAAATTGGCAAAACATTTTCCCGCCTTTGCTGGGGACTTTTCTTTGGAATTACTTTTGGTCTGCTTGTAGGATTTTTTTGTGGCATAAACAAAACTTTCCGCGAAATTTCTAAAAATTTTATCCGCATTTTACAGGTAATTCCCCCAGTTTCCATTTTGATTCTTACAATTATTTGGCTGGGCTACAACGGCAAACCTGCCATAGCAATTGCCGCCATCGCGGTTTTTCCAACAATCGTAATTTGCGTTCAAGATGCAATTTTGGGACTGGACAAAAATCTTTTGGAAATGGCCAGGGTTTTTAAATTCAGCCGCCGCCAGAAAATCCAAAAAATCATCTGGCCAAGCATTAAACCCCAGTTTTATTCCGGATTGAAAATTTCTGTGGGTGCCGCGTCAAAAACTGTTGTGATGGGCGAAGTCCTTACGACGGTAACAGGAATTGGTGGGCAAATTGTTACGGCAAGACTCAACATCGAAAGTGAAAAAATCATTGCCTGGACAGTCGTTTCTGTTGGAATGTACTGGATTTTTGACAGAATTATCTCTTTAATTTTTAAACCAAAACGAATTTTTAATCCAAAATGCTAAAAGTTTCTAATCTGAAAAAATATTATAATCATCGCAAAATCCTCAGCAATCTGACATTTGAAATAGGACAAAATGAAATTGTTGCGATTGTAGGTCCAAGTGGCTGCGGAAAAACTACCCTGCTCAACATCATTTCTGGACTGACAGATGATTATCTGGGCAGCGTAGAAAAATCCTCGGAAAAAATTGGTTACGTTTTCCAGGAAGACCGCATTTTGCCCTGGCTGACGGTTTTTGAAAACATCAAAATTGTTAACGAAAGTGGCAGCGACGACCAAGTCCAGCATTATATCGATTTGGTTGGCCTAAACGGTTACGAAAAATTTTACCCCGAAGAGTTGAGTGGCGGAATGAAACAGCGGTGTGCCATTGCCCGCGCCCTTTATTTTGGCTCAGACCTTTTGCTGATGGACGAACCTTTTAAATCCCTGGACTACATTCTTAAACAAAAAATGCTCCAGGATTTGCTTGCCATCCACAAAATCAAAAAAAATTCCATTTTGCTGGTCACCCACGACATCGACGAAGCCCTGACCCTCGGTGACAAAATTCTTGTCCTTCAAAAAAATCCCTGTAAACTGGTTCGCGAAATTCCTTTGGCCAATTTGCGTGCGTCCGGTACTTGCGATTGCAAAAAAGTTAAGCAGGAAATTTTGGAGTTGATTGATTAGGGCGGTCCGGCAGACTTCATTCACTTCGCTCATTACGTCTGCCGTCGCTATGTTTCGCCCTTCGCTATTCGCTCATCGTCCTCGTCGCCACCTTCGGTGGCTCCTGCGGTCGACTAAAGGGGCTTCACAGCGCTACCTCAAGCGAATCTTCGACCCGGTGTCCGACTTGTCCACCAGAATTGCCGACGTGATTCCAGAATAAGTTTCCATTTCGCTCACGTGGCTAATCATGCCGACCATTTTTGTTTCTCCGATTTCCGACAAAACTGCCATGGCTTTTTCTAGGGTGTCCGGGTCAAGAGTGCCAAAACCTTCATCAATAAAAAGCGAATCCAATTGAATGCCACCGCCATTACTGTTCTGCACAACATCGGTGATGGCAAGGGCCAGGCTCAAACTTGCTTCAAAAGTTTCGCCGCCACTAAGTTCTGCCGCATCAGACATTTTTCCGCTGTGACTGTCAAAAACCTGCAAATCCAAACCGCGAAGACCATTTCCCCGCCCGTCTTCAGGCTTTTTCAAACTGAAAGTAAAACGTCCATCCGAAATATCATAAAAACGGCGGGAAGCAAAATTCAGCACCTGTTCAAAGTACAAGGTCAAAGCCCAGGTTTTAAAAGGCAGTTTTTGAGGATTTGAGCCGTTCAAATTGTCAGACAAAGCCTTGAGCGGTTCAAGTTCCTTTTCAAGTGCCAGTTTTTTGTCCTGCTCCGCCTTTATTTTTTCAAAAGTCGACTGATAATCGTGATATTCTGTTTGCTTTGCGTTCAAATCATGATTATTTTTTTCCCATTGCTCAGAAATGCTTCTTTCTTCCGCCCCAGCCTCTTCCAGTTTTTTGAGGATTTCCCCTGCCGACAAAGGATTTTTCTTTTTCGACGCTTCCACTGCATCTTTTGCCGACTGCAAATCTCCGCAAAACTGATTGTAATTTTTGCGATTTTTTTCCAGCTCAGAATCTTCAATAATATTCTGCTTTACCTCGGCAAGATCAGCAAAAACAGAATCCGCAATTTTTTCTTCCAGAAGTTTTTTGTCCGCCGCTGCCTGTTTTTCGTATTTTTCCAAATCCTCCTGGTACTGAGCCACAGATTGTTTTTCTGCCGCAAGGTTTTTCCCAGTCTGATTAAAAGAATTTTCCCAGGTCTCAAAAGACTTTTTTCCCCCGGCAATTTTTTCCTGCAAAATTTTTTTCTCTTCCTGCAGTTTTTCAAGCGAATCGCCAGCAGAATTTTCCAGCTGCTTTAATTCACCTTCCATTCCAGAATATTCTTTTTCCGCCTGGTTAAATTTTTCGACGGCAGCGTCATATTCCTTTTTCAGTTTTTCAAGAGAAGAAGCCCAGCCCTTTACTTCATCAGATTTCTTTTCCAGCTCTTCAATCTGGCCGCAAAGAGAATTAAATTCTTCCTCAACAAGCGAAAGCTGGCGGTCACTTTTTATTTTGGAAAGATTTTCTTCATAACCGCGGATTTTTTCTTCTTCCGCCGAAATCTTTTTTTCCGTTCGCGAAAGTGAGTCTTGAATTATTTTGATATTGCCTTCAAAAGTTTTAATCTGCTCATCAAAATCAAGAAGCCCTTCCGGCTTTTCTGCAATGTGAGGATGCTGCAGCGAACCACAAACCGGGCAAGGCGAATCTTTTCCAAGGCAAAGTGAAAGAGTATAAGCAAGATTTTTTGTTTCCTGGTCTTTTTTCTTTTGCTGGATTTGGACAAGAGTTTTCTGCGTCCTTTCCAGATTTTCTACAGTCGCAATTTTTTCTTTTTCAAGATTTTCTTTTTCGCTTACGGCAAGGGCTTTTTTGGAAAGCAAATCATCCCGGTTTTTACAGTCGGATTTTTCGTTTTTCAATTCTGCCTTAATATTATTTTTGGAAAGGATTTCATCACTAAAAGCCTGCAACTTTTCCGCTGCCGATTTTCCACCAAGCTTAGAATTAATTTCCTCCATCTGCCCTTTTTTCTGATTTTTTTCCTGTCCAAAAGTCTCCCGATTTTTTGCAAGCTTTTCCAGAGCCAACTTTTTTTCCTGGGCCTGGCTGGCTTTTTTCAATTTTTCTTCCAAAAGAGAAAGTTTGTTGGAATTATTTTCCGTCTGTTTTTTAAGTTCAGCCATTTCATCTTTTTTTGATTCCAGCTGATTGTAGGACACCTGCAAATCTTCCATTTTATTTTGAGCCTGAGCCAGATTTTCCTTTGCCTCAGAGTGATTTTTTTCAGAACTTTCGTAAAGAGAAATATTTTCTTTAAGACCTTTTGCCTTATCCGCCTTTGCAATTTTTTGATTTAAAATCGCAAAGTCATTTTCTTTTGCCTGAAGATTTTTCAGTTTCTGGCAATTTTCTTCATATTCAACGGCATCAGCTTTTTCGTGCTTTAACTTTTCGATTTTGCCGGCAATCTGGCTTTTTTTCTCAATCAAATCCGCAGACAAATCAGACAGTTTTTTGATTTCTTCATTTTGATTTTTGATTTTTTCCTCAGCATCAGAAAAATCCTTGTCCTTGGCCAAAGTCCCAATCAAATTTGTTACAGCCTTTAATTCTTCACTTTCAGCATCAACCTTTTCCTTAATCCGGTCGGAAATCCTGGAATAAAAATCCACCGGGAAAAGTTTTTCAAGAGTCGTAGTTCTTTCATTTGAAGACTGGTGCAAAAATTCCGCAAATTCTCCCTGAGGCAAAACAACAATCCGCGAAAATTCATCCGCACTCAAGCCGATAATTTCCTGAATTTTATCATTCAACTCAGAATTATTTCCAACCAGAACCTGAACCTTGCCGTCCACAATTTTTTCAATCACAAGCCGCTGGGGTTTTGAAGAAATTTTTCCGTTTCGATTCGTGTAAGAAAAAGGCACACTTCGTTCAATATGATAAAGTGAATTGCCATTTGAAAAAGTGAATTCTACAAAAGCATCATCTTCTTCTTTTGCGTAGCGGCTTTTAAAATCCTTTACATGACCTTTTCTGTTTCCACGCAAATCACCGTAAAGGGCAAAAGTCATAGAATCAAAAATAAAAGACTTGCCAGCTCCAGTGTCGCCCTTTATCAAAAACATATTGTCAAGTTTTGTGAAATCTATTCTTTCGTCCGCGTATGGCCCGATATTTTTCATCCGTAAATTAACTGGTTTCATGATTTTCTCCTACAAGTCCCCTGCTTCCTGCAAAAAAATTTTCTTCTGAGCCTGAAAAAGTCCCCTGTCAAAACCGCCAGCCCCCAGGTGATTTTCTGCCTCCCCGAGCGTTTCACCCGCCACAGAATTTTCACCTGCCCCAGGTTCACCATCATCAAAAATATCCCCATACAAATCCTTCATAAACTGACAAAAGATTTTTTCCGGATCCTTGGAATCAATAGCCTCTTTCCTGCTCTGAATAGAAACATTTTTTCCACCAAGATTTTCTTCCTTCATCGTCACACAAAGCAGATTTGGAAAAACAGATTTCAAAGTGATAAAAGCCTCGCTCGGCATAACCGCATCAGTCAAAATCACCTGAACATAATTATTTTGATTTTCCTGAACAAGAGATTTTTTCGCCTCAGAACCAATAAAATCCTTCATCTGGCCAGTCAGATTTGCAATCGGATGGAGAGGTTTGAGGAGAATTCTTTTTACAGACGGGACATCTGTGGATTTTTTTATCTCCACATCCAGCACACCACACTCTGGACTATCGTCAAAATTGTAAGGCAAAAGCGAACCCGAATAAAAACACCGTTTTTCCTTATCGCATGGCTGAAACTTGTGAATATGCCCAAAAGCGCAGTAGGTAAAATCCTTAAAATGCGAAATATCTGCCTGCTCAACCGCCCCGACATTTGTCCGCTCCGAAGCCGCAACCGCCGCCCCTGCCGCAAAAAGATGGGCATTCAAAACCGCCGGCACGCCCTCGCCGTAATTTTTTTTGTGAGCCTCAATAATTTTTTTGCAAGCCACCGAATAAAGTTCTTCCTGTGAACGGAGAGATTTTTCTTCGTCATTTTCATCAACCCCAGAATCATCCTCAATCGAATAAGGCGTCAAAAAAGGCAGCTGATAAAAAGCAACTTTTTCGCCATTTTCTTCTATTACAACCGCATCCGTAAAGTTTTTCGTGTCCGTACAGATGTGAATATTGTGCTTTTTCAAAAAACCTGCTGCAAAAGAAAGCCTTGCCGCACTGTCATGATTTCCAGCATTCAAAAAAATATGCAGTCCGGGATTTTCCCCCGTCGCTCTTTCCAAAAAATCGTTGAGCAAAGTCCCCGCTTCACTCGGCGGCAGTGCCCTGTCATAAATATCCCCAGACACAATCAATGCCGAAAAAGGCCGCCCCTCAGACGCCGCCCCCTTAATCGTTTCCAAAATCTGGTCCAGCATAAAAGCCTGATCGTCAATCAAAGACTTTTCGTGAAACAATTTTCCCAAATGCCAGTCACTCGTGTGAAGAATTCTCATT
>CAVFQN010000164.1:0-3731 GCA_963624615.1 Treponemataceae bacterium
GCTATTTTTTAAAGGACTGTAAAACGCGCGCAAGATTTCTCTGTTTTGATTTTCGAATTCTGTGTAAAGGGCATCTAAAATTGGTTTGTCGTATTCGTCAATTAAAATTACGACAGGGCGGTTTGTTTTTTCATATGCTGTTTGAATAACAAGTTCTAGTCTGGTAGCAAAATCATCAGAATCTTCGACAGCCAATTCATATTTTTTTTCAAAACCCGACAGCAAGTGGCTCAGATAATTTTTTAAAATATCAGTTTTATAAAAGGAATTTCCGCCAAAATTGATAGTTAAAACCGGGTATTCCACCCAATTCTTTTCCAGTTTTTCCAGAACCAGACCTTTAAACAGTTCTTTTTGTCCCAAAAAATACGCTTCGAGCGTAGACAAAAACAAACTTTTTCCAAAGCGACGGGGACGACTTAAAAAATAAGGAGAACTAGTTTGTGCCAAATCATAAACAAACTGAGTCTTGTCCACATAAAGACAATTTGTAATGCGGAGTTTTTCAAAACTTTGAATGCCTATCGGCAGAAATCTTCCTTTAGTCATAAGTTAAATATAGCACGATTTTACTGAATATTTAAGGACATTTTCAAAGGAATCCCTAAAAATTGCAATTTTCAGAAATTCCCTTAAGATATAGAAATCCCAAAAACGAAAAATCATTCTCTGGTTAAAAGATACCACAAAGTTTTATCTTTGCTGGAAATTTCCCACTCCCCAGCCCCACTGACGGAAGATTTTTTTATCTCATTTTTGATTTTACCGTTCTGGTCAAGAGAATAAAGTTTTGCCACACCAGCCCCATCATCCAGGCAGTAAAAACGAACTTTACCCTCAGAGCCCAAGGCGGCCACATTTTTTCCCAAAAGACAGGTCAAATTTACATTATCGCGGATAACCCTGTAAGCTTCTTTATTTTTTTCATCTTTGCCATATTCATGCAGATTTTCACCGTTTCCACCACTCCAGCAACCCGAAAAAATCAGATATTTGCCATCAGAAACTTTTACGCCGGCAAAAACCGCATAATCAGAATAAGAAGGAGTAAAAACAAGTCCCATTTTGGAAAGAGAAACAGCATTTGGTGAAAAATCATCACCCGAATCTGAAACAAGCCCACTCGCAACTGGGGCAAAAGTTACTTTCTCATTTTTCTGGCTCACAAGGATAAAGGCATCATCAGAATCAACCATAAAAGAATCCGAATCCCCATCCCAAAAAACATCCCCATTATCACTTTGAGATTTCTTCTGGTCAGACTGGACAAAATCCGAATAATTTTCAAGCCCCAAAGATTCTGCATTTTTACGACAATCCTCCTCACTTTCGCCCATCACAATCCCAATTTGCGAAACAATACCCAAAGCTTTAGGTATTTTAAACTCATCAAATGGAAAAAGATTCCAGCCGTTTGTAGATTTTTCAAAAAGAGTCTTTTCTTTGCCGTAAGTAAGAGGGAAATAATAGCGATTTTTTGCAGGACTAACCCTACCCTGGCGGAAAATCATAGCAGCAAGCGGACAAGCAGCCGCTTTTACAGGATTATTCGCGTTATCAAAATAAGAAGAGATTTTTATATCCTTTTCATCAGGCTGGGTAGCTTCGTAAGCAAAAGTGTAAATACAATCCCAATCCTGCAAAGCCGCAATCGTAGCGACAATCGGAATCATCTCGCTAGAAAATTGCGAAGGATAAGGATTATCGAACTCGGAACACGAAAAAGGCTTGCCGTAAATTCTAGAGCGGGCAACATCCCCCATATCAGAACAAAAATCCGTAGAAGACATACTTTTGTTGGTCACATAAAAATTATTGTTGTCCCAGCTGTCTTTTGGAAAAACAGGATGATTAAAATAATGGTGGGTATCCAAAATGTCAAACTCGCTCATAATGGAATAAGGTCCGCAAGGGACGGCCGTTCCGCAGGAAAGAGCCTGAACCCCCAGTTCATTTTTCACGTAGTCTTTCATACAAAGCCAGTAATCCCGGTCTGTTTCATAAATAAAATCTGTTACAATCTGACGATAGTTTTCCGGAAGTTGGCCAAATTGCGTAGATTTAGGAAAAGCGACGGTTTCCAGGAAATCAGCTCCCCCAGCACGAGAATCAGCTCCCCCAGCGTCATTTTTCCCATCAGAAATCTCCGTTTGCCCACCAGTTTTTTCTACAAAACAAAGATCTATTCCCTTTTCAAAGCTAAAATTCTCAAACTCAAAAGTCGTCCCCTTCATCAGCCCCATACCAGAAAAAGAAATGCGGGCCTTATCATCATCAGTTAAAGAATTCGTAAAAATTTCAAAATCCTGCCACTGATCCGTAAGCTTTAAAGTCTGCCAAATCCCTAGACAAGCCCAAGGTTCATGAGCCATTCCAATAGAAAGCCCCACCTCCGCTGCTTTTGAAGCCCTTGCCCTAAAGCGAATTGTGTAATAAGTGTCAGATTCAGACTTAAAAGAACCATAAATCGACTGAACGTGCCAATTTTCAGTGCCGTTTTGCAAAACTTTTATAGAAAAACCCGTATCCGTTTTTTGAGTTTTCGCTTTGGCAGATCCATGGGCTTCAAAATTCAGATTTTGACTGCCACTAAAAATTTCCTGCCTATCTTCCTTGACAACAAAAGTTTTTGCCATTTTTTCGTAAGTCCAGCCCTTTTTATAAAGCCAGCGAGTCCATTTTTCGTTCAATTCTTCATAAAGACCAGCCGGATAATCGTCAAAATAACCAAGTTTATAGGACATAGGGAAACTGTTTTCGTTATTGACCTCAAAAATCGCAACAGCAGGATCCTGAGCGTAAGTCAGCCCGGTGTAAGGATTTTTGTGATGAAAAATCAACTTTGCGTAATCCTTTTGGGCTTGCAAAGCCTGATTATTCCAGATAGCCAATTCGTGCCGGGCCTTCCAATCAGAAATCTGATCAACTTCCGCCGGCAAATTATCCGACTGCGAAAAAGACCGCCCCGTCAAAAGATTTATATTTGCATAAATTCCCCGCTTTTTGAGCTGGGCAAAAAAATAATCAAAACGATCAATGCCTTCCTTATTCAAAGTTCGCTTTTTTGTAGAATAATTATATTTAAAAATCACATTTCCCCAATCAGAATCAATATGATGGAAGCGAATACAGTTGTAGCCCTGAGCCGCCAAAACCTGAGCCCAGTAAGCCGCATCCTTTTTTTCTGGAATAGAAGAAATATTTGTAGCAAAAAACTTAATCCTCTGGCCGTCCGAATAAAGATGCCCGTCCTCGCCAACCGACACCCGCGTTTTTTCGCTGATTTCCGAGTTCAAAAAAGACACATCACTAGCCGACCCTTCCGCCGGTCTGGCAGAAAAGGAAAAAGGTAGCTTTCCCGGGTAATTTTGCTTTACATCCGCCCCATTTTTCGCCTTAGATTTTGCAGCCATAAAAACGCCCCCGGACAAAAAAATAAAAACTCCCGCCATTCCCATCAATTTTTTCGCAGTTTTGTTCATTTTTGCCTCTTTTTCTAGTTATTTCAGAATTTCAGGGCAGATCAGCCACCCAGTCACCTTCCGCAGCTCGCTAACGCTCGGCCTCCTCGGGCCCCTAATCGGAGCCCTGCGGTGGCTAAACTGCTCCAGGTTCCGCCCGGCATCACCTCGAACCATATAAGATTCTACTAGGTCAAATTTCGAGTTTTAATTATAAATTTACAAAAAAGGCGTAAACCTTTAAAATTTTAATCACTACAAAAAAATAAA
>CAVFQN010000165.1:0-2626 GCA_963624615.1 Treponemataceae bacterium
CTTCCTTTTTTTCATCATATTTAGATTATAATTTTTATTATTTACATTGCAAGACCTATCGTGTATAATTGTGGCAATAATAAAGTTTTATATGTAAGTGGGATGTATGGGCTCCGACAAAAAATTTATTCTAGAATTACCGTTAAAAGTTGTCTTAACAGAAGATGGTGCTTCTAATTTCATAAGTCACAATAAAAAATTATTAAGATTTCGTCTCGCTGATAATGTTGAAGAATATGGAATTTCTTTAAACAAATTCTCTCCACAGTCAATTCAAAGTATGATTCTTTTGGATTATATTTCCAAAATCGAAATTTCTATGTCGGAATTTGTTTCTTCCCGCCAGGAAGTAATGGATCTTTCCAAGGTAATTGTATATTCACTTTTATATAAACAATTTGACCGCGACGTCTATGCTGCTTTGATTCAGTGTGATTGTGTTCGTAAACACAACCGTGCAAATCCAACCCATCTTATTGATGAAAGAACTAAGATGTCTGAACGCCAGCTCAGAACAATCCTGCAAAACAAAGAAAACGTAATTCAAAATACAAGACGGTCTATCCTTGATCCTATCTGGAAGTCAATTATGACCAATAAAGATTACTCATCCGAAGAAAAAAATATTTATCTTTTGATGACTGAAAAATTTATGAACCGTCTTGGTCTTATGAACTGGTATATCATCACTCTTTTTGCCAAAAATGAAGGTGCCAACGAGATGTTTATTGCCTTGCGGAATCTTCTTAGCGAATACATGGAAAAATCAAAGGTTGCTGAATATATTTCCGTAATGGTTATGGAACTTGCTTTGAACAATGAAAATACAAATATCCGTAAAGAAGCAAGAAATATGTATCACGGTATTGATGATATTGATTCTTTGATTTTTGATCCGGAAGTTCGTGCAAAAATTGTTCAGGAATTGCAGCGTAAGCATGAGTTGGTATTTATTTCGTGGAAATTGGGTGGTGGCTCTTCTTCTATAGGAAAACAAGGAAGACTTTCAATCACTCTTTACAATAAAGATGATGAATTCCAGGAAGTAAAGGAAAATATCGAATCGGCAAAATCTTCAAATACAAACAAAAAAACTCTTATTGACTTTTACAGGGAGTTGCCTGAAGGGCAGGAAGGAACGGATCTTGGGGTTTACTATCTTTCTTACCTGGACGATGCCTGTAAAAAAGTTAATGTAAAGTTTGAATCTCTTGTAAACCAGTTCTCGGCTAGTGATCTTACAGTCATTAATCTGAATTTCAACTTCTAGGTCTATGCACAGAAAAAACTCCTTTCTAAAAATCCTGGCTGCAAGTTTTTCTTCATTTATACTTTTCGCAAGTTGTCAGCAGACTCTTCCTGAATTGATTCAATCAAATTATTCTGTGATTTTTGATTACAGTGAAGAGAATGTTGAAAATCCGGAAGCAAGGCTGTCCATTTTTATGCAGTCTGAATCTGATGTCCGCCGCTATCAGCATATAAAAATTACATCACAGGAAACGGGCTATATCTGGGATTTTGACGAAATCGCCATGATAAAAAATGATGACAGGCAGTGGGCAGGAAATACCAATCTTAAAGTTCCAGAAAATCAGATAATTCCGAAAGGTTTGTACGAAATCGTTTATTACAATGCTGATGAAGAAAATGAGAAAATTCAAATGCACATAAATTATGATTCTTCGATTTATGATAAAACTTATGATGAAATTGAAGATTATATGACAAAAAAATCTGCCGTAAAAAATATCGCTATTTATGATGAAAGTGAAATTTTGCTTTATTATGGAGAGAGAAATGATGGCTTAAAAACTGTCCGCGATATTTGGAATGCTTATAGTAATGCTGACATCTATCAGGATATTTGGTGTCTGCCTGGAAATACTGAAATTTGCATTATGAAAGTTCAAAAAGTTGAGTTAGAAAATAAAGAAAATAAAGAAAGTAAAGATATCGAAGATTAAAAATATAAAAACAAGGAAATAAAATTGGAAAATCAAGAAAATCAGGAATCTGAACCATTACCCTCGGGTTACCGAAGAGAAGTAAAAACTTATGTTTTGAGGGCAGGTCGTATGACTGCTGCTCAGCAAAAAGCTTATAACGATTTGGCACCATCATGGTGCATTCCTTTTGAAGAAAAAAAATTAAATTTTGTAGATATTTTTGGAAATACAAATCCAATCATCATAGAAATTGGCTTTGGAATGGGTGACGCAACGGTCGCCCTGGCAGAAGCAAATCCTAATATCAATTACCTTGGAATTGAAGTGCACACTCCGGGCGTTGGAAAAGTCTTGAGTGAAATAAAAAGACGGGATTTGAAAAATCTTTACCTTATTGAATATGACGCCCTGGAAGTTTTGGAAAAAATGATTGGGGATAATTCGGTAAATGGCTTTCACATTTTCTTTCCTGACCCATGGCCAAAAAAACGCCACCATAAAAGACGCCTTGTTCAGCGTCCACGAACAAATCTCCTGGCTCAAAAACTTGCCCCAGGCGGATATTTGTATTTTGTGACAGATATTGTGGAATATGCAGAATTTGCCCTGGAAGAATTAAATCTTACTGACCATTTTAAAAATAAATATGATGGATTTGCGGCTCCCCAGCCTTGGCG
>CAVFQN010000166.1:0-62559 GCA_963624615.1 Treponemataceae bacterium
GGCCACCAAGCGTGGAGCCCCTGCGTAGCAGTCGACCGCAGGCGGAGAACTGGGATGTTTTTTTGGAGGAAATTGATCACCAGGGGGCGGGCGAAGCCCGCCCCCGCTGGGGAACTAAGCAAAGTTCAGACGGCTGAAAGCCTTTCGCCGAGGACGATGAGCGTTAGCGAAGGGCGGAAGGCTTGTAGGTGTGAAAATTTTGCTGATTTTTTTACTTTCCTGCTATTCTTGTTTTTATAATCTCTTTGCTTTAAATTGGGGTGGCTGACAAAGGGGCTTTTATGAAAACTAATGCAATGCGTATTTTGGATGGGCTTGGAATTCCTTATGAAACGAGTTCTTATGAGGATGACGGTGAACACGTTCTGGAAAAAGGAGCGGCTCTGAGGCTGGCTGAAAAATTGGGGGTTGACCCGATGACGGTTTTTAAAACTATTGTGATGAGAACTGACAGCAAGGAAATCTGCGTTTTTTGTCAAAGTGCGACTTCGGAGATTAATCTGAAAAAGGCTCGGAACCTTGTCGGGTGTAAGGAAATTAATCCGGTGAAGCCTGAAGAATTGCTGGCAATTACTGGTTATATTCGGGGTGGATGTTCGCCTTTGGGAATGAAGAGAAAATTCAGGACATTTATTGACGAAACAATCGGACTTTGTGATTTTGTCTGCATCAGTGGGGGGCAAAGAGGTGTGCAGATAAAACTTAAGCCGGATGATTTGATAAGGGCAACGGACGCCGTGGTGTGTGATTTGGAATTGGTGAAATAGGTAAAATTGGTAAAGAAATTGCGAGGGGACTTTTGAAAAACTCTCTCGAAAATGAATAAAAGTGGGTACGGGTATGAAAAAATTACAGGAAATTTTGGGTAAAGAGATTTTGTTTTTTGATGGTGGAACTGGGACTGTTTTGCAGGCAATGGGATTAAAGCCTGGGGAATTGCCTGAGACCTGGAATTACAAGTATCCGGAAAGAATTGTTGAGTTAAATTATGGTTATTACAAGGCTGGCTCTAACATCGTAAATACTAATACGTTTGGGGCTTTTATCACGAAGTTTCCTTTGGATTTGGAGAAGATTATTGAGGGGGCTATTGATAATGCGAATGTGGCGAGAGAGAGGATGAAGGGGGAATACCAGGGCGGGGAATTTGGCACCGAGGGCGGAATTGCACTCCAGGGCGGGCGTTTGAGCACCGAGGGCGAGCGTGGACACCAGGACGAACGTTTAGACACCGAGGGTGGGATTACACACCAGAGCGAACATTTAGCCACCAGGGGCGGGGATTTTGACACAACAGAAATCGCCCCATCACAAAACACTAGGTCTGACAATCTTTTTATAGCTTTTGACATTGGGCCAACGGGAAAACTCCTGAAACCAATGGGTGACCTGGATTTTGAAGATTGCGTCCATCTTTACAAAAAATCTTTTGAAATTGCTTTTAAGAAAAATATTGACTGTGTTTTGATTGAAACAATGAACGATGGTTATGAATCCAAGGCGGCAGTTCTGGCGGCAAAAGAAACGATGGAAAATCTGGGGGTAAAACTTCCGATTATCGTGTCAAATGTTTATGACAAAGATTGCAGAACTTTGAGTGGCTCTACACCTGAAACTATGGTGGCTATGCTGGAGGGGCTTGGTGTTTCTGCAATCGGGGTAAACTGCAGTCTGGGGCCTTTAGAAATGAAAGAAACGGTTCGCAGATTGTGCCAGGCGGCTTCTGTGCCAGTTTTGGTAAAACCAAATGCAGGTCTGCCAAAAGTTCTTGATGGAAAAACTGTTTTTGATGTTGATTCTGATGATTTTGTAAAGGCGATGATTGAAATTTCGCAGTATGGGCCAGCAATTTTGGGTGGCTGCTGCGGAACTACGCCGGAATATATAAGAAAGTTACGAAAGGGGATTTGCGATAGCAGAACTGGTGGAGGTGGAATTGGCACATCGGGGGCTGGAATTTGCACTCCAGGTGCGAACTCTGAAACTCCAGGGGCGAAGACTAGCCACCAAGTGGGGACTGAAAGTCTGGGACTGACGGGCAGTCACCAGGGCGACTCTGTCATCGGCTGCGTTTCTTCAAACACGCAAATTGTTTATTTTGGTGGGGAAAATCGGCCGGTTCTGATTGGCGAACGAATAAATCCGACTGGAAAGAAGAAATTTAAAGAGGCCCTCCGAAATGACGATATTCCCTACATCATTCATCAGGGAATGGAACAGGAAAAAGCTGGTGCGGACCTTCTGGACGTAAATGTTGGACTTCCGGAAATTGATGAAAAAGAAATGATGATAAAGGTCATGACAGAATTGCAAGCGGTGACAAATCTTCCTTTGCAAATTGATACGACTAATCCTCAGGTTATGGAAGCTGCCCTCCGCCGTTACAATGGCAAACCGATGATAAATTCTGTAAATGGCAAAAAAGAGATTATGGATCAAATTTTCCCACTGGTAAAAAAATATGGGGGGCTTTTGGTTGCTTTGACGCTCGATGAGGACGGTATCCCTGAAACTTCTGAAAAAAGAATTGAAATTGCAAAAAAAATCTACAGGGAAGCGGAAAAATACGGTATTCAGAAAAAGGATATTATCATAGATCCTCTTGCTATGGCTGTTTCTTCTGATTCAAAGGCCGGCCTGGCAACGCTGGAAACAGTTCGGGCAATTAACGAAATGGGAGGGCTGACGAGTCTTGGCATTTCGAATGTTTCTTTTGGGCTTCCAAATCGCGAATTTGTAACATCATCATTTTTTACTATGGCTATGAATAACGGACTTAGTGCTGCAATCATGAATCCTCTGCAAATGGAAATGATAAAGGCCTACAAGTGTTTTTGTTTGCTGGCTGGAAAAGATGATAATTGTGTAGATTATATAAATTGGGCAGGTAATGTCGCTGTAAATCCAAGTCCTGTTTTGCAGGGGGCAGGTAAAGCGGAAAATGCAAAGACGGCGGAAACGACAGCCACAAATTTATCCTCTGAAAATCAATCACAATCTCCACTTTCTGATGCAATTATTCATGGATTAAAAGATGATGCTGCAAATGCTACCCGGGAATTGCTAAAATCGGTGGATAGTCTTGAAATCATCAACAAGCATTTGATTCCGGGCCTGGATTTTGTGGGAAAACGTTTTGAACAAAAAACTATGTATTTGCCCCAACTGCTGATGGCGGCAGAGGCGGCGAAATCTGCTTTTGCAGAAATCAGGGATTTTATGGAAAAGTCGGGGAAAAAGGGGCAGCAAAAAGGAACTATCATCATAGCGACGGTAAAAGGTGATATTCACGACATCGGAAAAAACATTGTAAAGGTTTTGCTCGAAAATTATGATTTTGATGTTATTGATTTGGGAAAAGATGTGGCCCCGGAAATTGTAGTGGAAGCCTGCAAAAAAAATCAGGTAAAACTGGTGGGGCTTTCGGCTCTGATGACAACCACAGTCGCTGCCATGGAAGAAACAATTAAACTTTTGCGAAAAGAATGTCCCTGGACGAAAGTTTGCGTTGGTGGGGCGGTAATGACCCAGGAATACGCGGATCAAATCGGGGCGGATTTTTACGGGAAAGATGCAATGGACACTGTAAGGTACGCCTTGGAATTGTTTGGAGAGAGGGAATAGTGGGCCTGGGAAGGCTGTCTGGAAGGTGGAGGTTCATCCGGAAGGGGTGTAGATTTTCCCCGGGGGCGTTTTTCCCCTATTTCCTCTGAAAAAGCATTGAAAATGATTTTTTAGAGAGGCCCTTAATTAAAAACTTTTCGCCGCCACTCTGATTCCAAATCTGCGATTGGAGTGACAACTTCATCATCTTTTTTGGTAATTAAAGATTTTACATAAGGTTCGACAACCATGGATTTGTAACTTTCCCAGCGGGCGGGCAATTGCTCTGGAACGGTAAGCAGTTGGGCTGGCGGAAGATTTGTCAGAAGATGGGTATAAAAAACAGGCAGAATGTGTTCTGTCACATCTTTTACGGCAGAAAATCCTCCTGCTATACCGAATTTTTCTGTTTCGAGATTCAAAAAATTTTTTCGCTCAAGAATTGCCCTTTGATTTTCGCTTTGGAAAAACCAGGTTATGAATTCGGTCGCTCCGACAATGTTCTGGGCTTTTCGGTAAATTCCCATCATCGTAAACGAATCTTCAATCGGAAGATTTTTTTTCGAATCAGTTTTATCCTGAATAATCCAGCGATAATCAATATTAAAATCCTGATCCTTCATCATCTTAAAAAGCTGGTCGCTGGTCGTATAAGCAAAAAGGGTTCTGCCGGAAGTTACCTGGCGATAATAAGGCATAAATAAATATTTGTAGGCAAAATCTTCTTCGGTTTGTGCTGATGTGTTTTCTGTAATCACCCAATCTTTAAGTTCTGCTGCAGCCTGGGTTAAATTTGTATCTCGCCAGACGATTTTTCCTTTTTCTTCGTGAAAATCTGCATCATAAATCTTGGTTGCAAGGTACAAAAAATCATTATTACTCAAAGGTGTAAATCCAATTTTTGTGTAGGCACCTTTTTTATTTTTCTGATTGAAGGCCGAAGCGGTTTCGCGGATTTGTTTTAAGCTCAAGGTGTAATTATCGGGAATTAAATCCTTGTAGTCTGTCGAAAAAACAAGGGCAGGAAGATTGAAGCTCACTGGCAGCAAAAACTGAATGCCATTTTTCTGGCCGGCTTTTAAAAGCTGGTTGTAAAAAATATCGGTGGTGAGTTTTTGGTTATCAAAAATGTAGTTCAAGGAACGGTAATATTTCTGAGGATTATCTGTTCTGAGCCAGGAACCCACGATAATATCCGGGGAAGCTTCATCCTTTGCAGGCGGAATTGATAAGGCAGGATTTTCTTTGTAAACGAGAACGGCCTGATTATCGCTGTGAGTTTTGTTGAAAAGTTCTACGTATTGGGCAAATTCGCTGTTACTAGTCCAAATTACAATTCTGTTTTCTTTATTTATTGCCGTTTTTTGCTGATTGCAAGAAACAAAAAAAATCTGGATAAGGGCAAGGAAGACTGTAAAAACTGTTATGGTATTTTTTTTCTGAAAGTTCAACATTGTATCTGAATTCTAGGAATTTCTAAAAACCGGATTTTGTGATTTTTAGAAATTCCCCGGAATTTTACATAGACTCAGCAATTTTGTAAATGCTTGAGTAAACGGCATCAATCTTATCTTCATCAATACTTGAAAATGCTACGCGCAAAGTATTTGAATCAATCTGAATAATTCCGATTCCTTCTTCTGCCAGTAATTTTTTTCGGATATCTTCGGCATTGCCAGTTTTTACGTGGAATGACATAAAATAACCGGAATTGAATGGAAGAGGTTCCAAAACTTTTGACTGGTGACTGTTTACAAAATTGCGGACTGCATTGTAACGACTCTGCAACATTTTTCGGAGTTCTTTCTTCTGAGCTTCGTGGGCAGGATCTGTCAAAGCGTGCATTACAAGGCTTTGTGATGGAGTAGAAGAACAAGATACTGAAGAACGGATTGCTGCCATAAACTTTGTTGTCAAAGCGGTGTATTGAGCCGAGGTGAGATTTTTTGATGCAAATGTTATAAAACCTGCACGGAAGCCCCAGGCAAAATCTTCTTTTGTCGGACCGTCAGCTTTGATTGCAAGTACGTTTTCGTGAAGATCTGCGAGATATGCGAAAAGTGACTGAGGTTCAATGTCATCTTCGTAGTTCAAGCCAAAGTATGCGTCATCAGAAAGAACGATGACTTTTTTTCCACTCTCTGCAATTTCTTTTACGATGCGGACAATTTCCGCCGCTTCTGATTTTATAGGACTATAGCCTGATGGGTTTTGTGGGAAGTTCAAAATAACACGAACTGAACCGTATTTTTCTGCATCAGCTTTCATTTTTGCTTCCAGGTCGGCTAGGTTGAATTTTCCGTTTTCAAAACACTTGAACTGGTGGAATTCTGCACCGCGGCGGGCAGAACAAATCAATTCGTAATTATCCCAGCAAGGGTCTGCGGCTAGCAAAGGTTTATCAACATCAACGAAAATATCACAAACATAAGACAAAACGGCGGTAAGCCCCGGAACCAAAATTGGGAGAGAAAAAGTTTTATCTTTTAATGAAGGATTTTTTTCGATAAGTTTCTGTTTCCACATTTCACGAAAATCAGGATTTCCTGCGGTTTTTGCATAAGCAACGGTTTCTTTTGGCATGCTTTTTTTGTAAGAATCCAATTCGATTGGAGAATTGTTTGCAACTGCCATTCCAATTGTACCGTTTGCAAATTTGGCGTCTTTTGCAGCTTCGCCACCCTGAGAAATAATTCCGTTTGGAAAATAAAGGCGGATTCCCATATCAGACATGAGACCGTCTACAACAGAACCTTTTAAAGTTTCATTTAAACCTTGTGCTAATGGATTAATCATAATGTGGTAATTATGCGGATTTAGACTTAGTTAGTCAACGATGGGGGAAAATCAGGAGAAAAACAGGGGGACAAGAGGATGGAGAAAAAAAATTGGAAGATGACTACACGCGTATGTTTTGAGTTTCCGAATCGAGTTCGGAATGACTTTTGCCCTTATGGGAACCTAAAAATTGCAATTTTTTGAGGTAACTTTGAAAAGGTGCACTTCTAAGTCTTGCTATTTCCAAGACTTAGAGATGCCCTTATATTCTACATCACTCAAATTTGTGCTACACTGCCAATCATGATTGCTAATATGGAAAATATTAAAAAAATCCTGGCTGATTATCACACTGAAGCCGGAAAAAGACTTGTTGGTCAGGAAAATCTTCTTGATGATATATTGATTGCTTTTATAGCCGGCAGCCACGTTCTTTTGGAAGGGATGCCTGGACTTGCAAAAACTTTGACAATAAAAACTGTTGCAGAACTTTTGGGACTGGATTTTAAGAGAATTCAGTTTACTCCGGATTTGCTGCCTGCTGATGTTACCGGAACTTTGATTTATGAACAGGGGAAAGGAAGTTTTTCGGTTCGCAAAGGGCCGATTTTTGGGAATATCATCCTTGCTGATGAAATTAACCGAGCCCCTGCAAAGGTTCAATCCGCAATGCTGGAAGCCATGGAAGAAAGACAGGTTACGATTGGTGAGCAATCTTACAAACTGCCGGAGCCTTTTTTCGTACTGGCGACCCAAAATCCGGTTGAACAGGAAGGAACTTACAATCTCCCGGAAGCGGAATTGGATAGATTTTTGATGAAGCTTATTATCAATTATCCTGCTGCTGATAATGAAATTCAAATTGTAAAAACTTGCGGAAAAGCCCCATCTGTGCCAGTAAAACAGGTAATCACAAATTGGGATATTGAAGCGATGAAAACATCGGCTGATAAAATCACTTGTGATGAAAAACTGGTCGAATATATTGTTTCGATTTTGACTGTCACAAGGCCGGAAAATTCCAATCACAAGCAGCAAAACGGCAGAACAATTGTAAATACCACAAATACAAATGATATTACCCACTATATTCAGTTTGGAGCTTCTCCTCGAGCTGGAATTGCTATGCTTCAAGCTGCAAAAGTCCACGCTCTTTTTGCGGGCCGGGATTTTGTTTTACCGGAAGATATAAAAGCGGTTGCTCTGAATGTTCTTCGTCACCGTTTGGTTTTGTCATACGAAGCCGCTGCGGATAATGTTTCTAGTGATGAGATAATTTCGCGGATTTTGGATTTTGTTCCGCTCCCATAAATCACGCAGATTATATAAGTTATGCAGAAAAGTTACTTAGCCGACAATGATTCGCTACTAAAAAAAGCTTCTTACCTCAGACTGGCTGCCAGAGATTTGGCGGAAGGGATGAAATCGGGAAATTTCCGCTCGCTCTACCGCGGTCATGGAATTGAGTTTGAGGGAGTTCGCCAATACATTCGCGGAGATGATATCCGAAGTATAGACTGGAACGTGACTGCAAGAATGGCAGGTCCTTATGTTAAGATTTTTGAAGAAGAAAGGGAACTGCAGATTTTTATTGTGGTAGATTCGTCGGAATCTATGAGGCTGGAAATAAATCATAAAACAAAATATTCCCAGGCGGCAGAAGCGGCAGCTTTAATCACCATGGCGGCAGAATTAAATGCCTGCCCGATTGGAGCCGTTTTTTTTGATGGGGAAATTCATTTTTCCTGCAAACCCCAGATTGATAAAAAAAATATTATGATGATTTTGCAGCATCTGGACAAATTACCAGAAAATCAGAAAAAAGGTTCAGCTCTTGCCTCTGCACTGACGGGAGCTGGAAAACTTTTGAAAACAAAGTCCCTGGTTTTTGTTTTTTCGGATTTCAGGTCTAGTGATTGGGAAAAGCCCATTACTGCCTTAGCCCACACAAATGACGTAATTGCGATGAGGCTGCATGATTCTTATGATGACCAGTTACCAGACTTGGGAACTGTCGTTTTTGAAGATTTGGAATCTGGCTTGAAGATGGATTTGCCGTCATCATCAGAAAATTTCAAAAAAGAATGGAAAAACTACAACAAGTCGCTTACAAACAGGTGGCGGGATTTTTGCATTAAGCACGGAATTATGCCTGTAACTTTGGACACAAAATCGGAAGCCCTGCAGGTTTTAAATCAGACTTTTTCAGGGACGAGGTAGGAAAAAAATATGGCTACAATTCAATCTCAACAAATCCTCCTGCCAAAAAAAGTTTACATTGGCGACACTGCAGAACTCCGTTGTCCTTTTAATTCTGACGAAGTGATTTTTAGCCAGCTGACTATGAATGGGCCGGTAGAAATTACGATAGAAGTTTTTACAAAAGAATTGGATGCCCAGGATTTTGAAATTCTGCACTTAAATCTTGAAAAAATCGGGGAAAATTATTTTCAGCTGGAAGTCACTTTTAAGCCCTGGAAAACTGGAACTGTCATTTTTCCGCCGGCAAAAATCGGGGAAACGGAAATTATTTTTGAACCTGTGAATGTTGTTTCAATCATAGAACAAAACTCCATCACTTCGCTAAAAGAAAACACTTCTCCCCTCCTGCTTCCGGGAACGACCTACAAGGTTTATGGGGCAATCATCATTTTTATAATTTTGCTGGTTGTGATTATCCGGCTGATTGTAAAACGCAAAAAACTGGCCTTTTTTATTCAAACCAGAAAACTTTTACGAAAATACAAAAAAAACAGGAAGATTACGGTCAAAAAACTCA
This sequence comes from Treponemataceae bacterium, assembly GCA_963624615.1. Classification (GTDB taxonomy): domain Bacteria; phylum Spirochaetota; class Spirochaetia; order Treponematales; family Treponemataceae; genus Treponema_D. The sequence goes on from CAVFQN010000166.1 coordinate 9,161, forward strand.
GGCAGCTGGTTTTGGCGGCTGAGGACGAAAATTCTGGAAAAATTTCTGATAAGGATTTTGCAACGGAATTCCAGCATATTTTGCGAAATTATATGGAAGTTCGTTTTGATTATCCTTTTACAAAAAGTGCAAGTTCTGAACTGATGAAAGGATTTTTTGCGGCAACAAATCACATTTTGTCAACAGAAAAGGAAGAAGCTTTTGGGGATATTGCAGCAAGTTTTATCAGGACTGATTTTGTCCGCTACAGTGAAAATGGACTTTTTAGAGATGGCGAAAAATCAGAAATTGTAAAAAATGTGATAGGAAAAATTGAGATTTTGGAAAGGTGCGAGGAGAAAGCAAGTGGGGATTTTGACACCACCGCAGACGAAAAGTCTCCTGCCGCCCCAACCCACCAGGAGGTCAAAAATGCCTGATTTTCAAAATCCTGCCGCCTTTCTTTTACTCATCACAATCCCCCTCATTTTTATTCTGCGAAAATTAAAAATTTTCAACAGGGTTTCTTTTCCTGCCGTTTTGGCGGACTGGCATGGCAAACATTTTGTCTGGAAAGAAAAATCACAAAAATTCTTTTCCCTGCTGGCAAAAATCATTTTGATAATCGGTTATATTCTGGTCATAACAGCCCTGGCCGATCCCGTAATCTCCCACCAGGAAAAAATCTACACAAGTTCTGGAACTGACATTATTTTTCTGGTCGACACAAGCCCTTCCATGGCGGCAAAAGACGTAAATGGAGAAACGCGGCTTGAGGCGGCAAAAAAATCAATAAAAAGTCTGACACAAACTCACGACGGCTGCCGATTTGGAATTGTTGGGCTGGGAAGTAACGCTTCGGTTTTGGTTCCACCGACCGGAGATTTAACTTATTTTTCTGAAAAACTAGGCCAACTGCAGGTTGGAATTTTGGGAAATGGCTCTGCCATTGGAGATGGACTGTCAACGGCAGTCTGCCACCTGGCTTCATCTTCCGCTCCAAAAAAATGTATTGTTTTGCTCACTGATGGGGAAAATAACGCCGGCGAAATCCACCCGGAAACGGCAGCAAAACTTGCTGCAGAAAGGAAAATTACGGTTTACATTGTTGGGCTGGGCTCAAAGGGAACTGTGCCGATTGAATACACCGACCCAATCACCGGAAAACTTTATTCCGGCTATCTGGATTCGGATTTCAACTCTGCTTCGCTGAAAAAAATTGCAGGTCTGGGAAATGGTCGCTATTTTGAAGTAAGAACGATAGAAGACCTCGCCGCCACGCTATCAGCAATCTCAAAAATTGAAAAAGTAAGTCAAAATTATACATACAAAACTGTAAACAAAACTTATTACGATAAAGTGCTTTTTGTCGCCATTATTCTTTTTATCATCGCCTGGTTTATAAAAAGAATTATGCTCAAAGAAATGATTTGCTTTAAGTACAAAAAAATTCTCTGGGTTCGGAGCGGATTTTTGTCATTCTGCTTTATCATGCTGATTTTGGCCTACAAAGGGCTTTCCTGGGGAACTTATTTGCTGCCGGTTCAAAAAAATGGAAGTGCCGTTTCTATGGTTTTTGATATTTCAAATTCCATGCTGGCTAAAGATGGTCCTGGCGGAATTTCAAGGCTCAAGGCAGCCTCCATCTACGCAAAAAAACTTTTGTCCAAAATGAATGGCGTTTCAACTTCGGTTGTTTTGGCAAAAGGAGATGGTTTGGCGGCAATCCCGCTTACAGAAGACACCGCAATCATAGAATCTCTGCTGGACGTTATGAATCCTGGCTTGATGACTGTGCCGGGAACTAGCCTCGGAAAGGGAATTTTGAAGGCCAAAGAAACTTTTCCGACAAATTACGCTGCGGCAGGCAGGATTTGGGTCTTTACTGATGGAGAAGAAACTGACGGTCAGCTTGAAAATGCCTTTGCAGAATGTTTAAAATCCGGCATTCCTGTAACGGTTATCGGATTTGGAAAAGAGGTTGAAGCCCGGGTTCTTGCCGGTGATGGAAAAACTGAAGTTCTCACCGCCCTGCGTTCGGTCGAAATAAACAACGCAATTCAGTCGGCCAGCGAAAAATTTGCCATTTTTAAAAATCAGGCGGATATAAATTATATAAACTCAAGTGATAAAGGTTCGGCCATTTCGCTTTTAGCCCAATTAAAAATGGGAGACCGGGAAAATTTTATCACATCATACGAAGCAAAACCTGTCCCACGTTACAAATTATTTTTACTTTTGGCAGTATTTTTCTTTATTTTGAGTTACGTAATCACAGAAATGGATTTTTCCAGATTTTTTACAAAAAAAACTAGAAAAAGTCTTGTGACAATCTGCTTTACCCTCGCAACCTGCACTGTATTTTTGCCAGTTTTTTCCGGCTGTTCAAATAAGACCTGGGAAATTCTGGACGGAACTTACGCCTGGCACAAGAAAGATTACAGAAAAGCAGTTTCGCGTTTTATGGACGTAAAATCCCAGGCAGAAGAAAAGTCTGATACAGAGATTTTGGATTATTCGCTTTATGATTTGGGAACGGCTTATTTGATGATTGGGGAAGATGAAGCCGCCCTGGAAAAATTTCTGGCACTTTCTGAAACAGCCCCACAAAATCTTAGGTATTCGGCATATTATAACGCTGGAATTGTAGCTCACAAAAATCAGGATTACCAGGCCGCCAAAGAGTATTTTAGAAAAGCGATCGAAATAGATAATTCCAGGGTGGAAGCCAAAATCAATATGGAACTTTCAATGCAAATGGCAGAGAACAAGGTAAATCAGAACGAAAGCCAGGCTATTCCTGCCAGCCAACAGGAAAAATCACCTCCAGACATAGAAAATGCAATATTTCAGCACATAAAGGAGAATGACCAAAAACAATGGAAAAACAGCGAAACCAATCAGTCCCAAAATCTTGCAGAAGATTATTAAATTTTCTCATTTTTTTCACAGCAACGGTCTTTTTTTCCCAAGGATTATTCTCTCAAACTTTAACTGCGGCGGAAATCAGCCAACTTTCTTTTGTCCCGGCAGAAAATCAGGAAAAATTTACAAAAACTGACCTGAAATTTGAGGTAAATATTCCAAAAATCAAAGCGTCAAAAATCCAAATTTTGTCAAACAATCTTCCTGCCAACGTGACTTTTAAAACTGTAAGGAAAATTCAGGATTATGAAAATGAAGGAACGAAAATTGAAATCTGGTATTCTTTTGAAAAAGCTGGTAATTATCAACTTCCCCCGCTCCCCCTCATGATTCAGAACAAAAAACGAAATATCAAATTTCAAAAAATCACTGTGACGGACGATCCTTCAAAACAACAGCCAAAAATGGTTGTGATTTTTGATAAGGGCTTCAAAGTGACTTCAAGCGACGGTGCAAATCCCCAAACTGCTTTTTCGGCAAGGGTTGGGGAAAAATTAAAATTTACGGTTTATCTTCAATATTCTGCCCAGCTGGTTCAGTTCACCTGGGACCTTCCAAAAGACTCCATTTTTACCCAGACAAAAACTTTTGAAATTACAGAAGTAAAATACCGCGAAAAAAATTACAGCCACGATTTAATCCCGGTTGCAAAATTTGAATGGACAGGACTTAAAACAGGAATCCAGGAAATGCCAAAGATCAAAATTACAGCAACTGGCTACAACGGTTACAGAAACGAACTTTTGCTTCCAGCCGTAAAAATTAATTTTGTGGTGGGTCAGGCTAATCAGCAAAATTCTGATGATAAAACTTTTTCTGCCGCATTTTCCCAAAATCCGAGGGAAGGTGGTGGGAAAAAATCGCCAGAAATCACAGAAGAAATTTGCCAGAAACTTGCCGATCTTTATTCCCAGGAAAGAAGGGCTGTTTTCAATTATAAGGCAATCAGAAAAGAAAGAATTGATTTGGAAACTTCCCTAGGAATTCCTTCTACGACTAGTGATGATTTTTCCATGCACTGGCTTTTAATTTCGATTGGGCTGGCAGGCGTTTTTCTGGTATTTTTTATCATCTGCTTAAAAAAGCACCATTTTATCCGGATTTTGATTTTTGGAAGTCTGCTTTTGCTGGCCATTGTTTCAATTTTGTATTCTGTCGGGGTAAGGTCGCACACTTATGGAATTTGCAAAGGCTGCAGTATTTCTTCGGTTCCTGAAGATTCTGCCCTGGCCGTTTCGGAAATAAAGGCCGGGAACAGAGTTGAAATCACAGAAAAAGCCGGAAACTGGTATTACATAGAACTGGGCCAGATTGGTGGCTGGGGATTGAAAGATAATATCATTTTAATAAAATAAAATTTCAAGATAATTTTTCGAGGTGACGTTATGGATATGGGTGATATTTTAGCACAGTGGGATAATCTTCAAGCTGATAAAGTCCGCAAGCAAAAAGAAAGTGGCAAAAATACTGTTTCGCATAAAAAAGCAAATGCTCCTACCCCCGAAGAAAAAGCCCTGGCAGCAGAAAAAGATTTTGAAGCAAAACTCAAAGCCGAAAATTCAAAAGAAATAAATCCTATGGAATTGTGGTTAAGACGTTACGGCACGATTGATAAAGACAAAATCGCAGAAGAGCAATACGAACTCACAAAAGAGCAAGATAGAAATTACCTGCTCAATATGAAGCCCGAAGCCCGCCTGGATTTGCATGGCCTCCACCAGGACGAAGCCCAAGTCCGCCTGAATGCTTTTATCACCGACTGCTGTCGCCACTGTCTACGCAAAGTTCTCATCATCCACGGAAAAGGAATACATACAACAGGCACAGATCCCGTTTTGGGCCAACTCGTAAGAAAATTCATAGAAAACGACAAACGCTGCGGAACATCCGGCCATCCCAAAACAAAGCAGGAAGGCGGCAGTGGTGCGACCTGGGTTATTTTGAAAGGTTAACTGATTAAATTAAGGGTATCTCTGAAAAATCATCTTCGATGCTTTTTCAGAGATACCATTTACCACAAAGTCAACATAGCCGACAATGGCAAATGATCCGAATACCCCTCCCCACTGTAAACCCGGTATGCGTTGGGAATAGAGTTTTTCCCAGCCCATGGATTTTCCGCTTTAGGCCCAAAAGCCGAAATCATAACATTTCCCGTCACAAAAATATGGTCAATTCGTTCCCAGGAATTTTCGTAGTAATAACTGCCAATTTCGGTCGCAAAAGAACCGGAATCATAAAACCAGGGAGAATAGGCTCGTAAAAGCCGGCCATTTTCGCCCCGGAAGATTGTGTTTGAGGATTTTGGGGACGTGGAAGTGGGAGTGGATGGAGAAGCGGAGGAGCGGGAAGACGATGCGGTGCGGGAATGGTGTGCCCCGGAGTGAGGATTGTCCGCCTCGGAGTGGGAACTGCCATCCCCGGTGTCAAAATCCCCGACCCCAGTGCCAATCGCACTCTCGGAAGGCAAATACCCCGTCCTGGTGTACAAATTCCTACCTTCAGTGCCAAAATCCCCCTCAAACTCACACACAAACTCCCCCGCATCCCGATTAAAATCTCCACACATCACCACGGCAAAATTCTCACCCGCAGACCTTTCCTGCAATTCCAAAACCCGATTCGTCAGCAGATTTTCCTGCCAGTCCCGCCAAATTTCACTGGCTTCCTGGCCCCCAGACTTAGACTTCCAATGATTTACAAAAATAACCAGATTTTTCCCATTCACGTCCGCCGTAACCTGAATCACAGGCCTCGTAGATGGCTGTTCTTCCCCATGCGACAGAATTTTCATCGAATGTAATTTCATATCTTTTAATTCAAACCGCGAAAAAACCGCACAGCCAATTGCAGCCCCATTTTCCTTTGCAAAACAAGCGTAAGACCAGGCCTTAGAATTATCCCAAGCCCCACCAGCAAGCTGATTCGCAATATCCTGGACGACAGCCGCATTTTCAATTTCTTCAAGCACAATAATATCCGCATTAAGAGAAGTCATAATCTCACAAAGTCTGGAAAGCCGCACCAAATATTTATCTTTTGACCACTTAGCCAGATTTTGATAATCAGAATATTCAGTCCCCTCAATCTCCGCATCAAAAAAAGTCTGAGCATTCCAGCAGGCAAGCGAAATACTCTGCCGATCGCAATTCTCCTTTCCCCCATCAGAATTCTTCAGACTCAAATTACAGGCACAAAGCCCGCCCCAAATAAAGCCAATCATAATCAAAAAAATTTTCTTCATAAAAACTCCTTTATTTAGTAATAGCCACAGAATGCGTTTTTTACCAAAAATTTGGATTTTTTTTGAAATTTTTGTATTTTTTTGGTAAGGAGGGGAAAGCCTTCCCCTGCCTATAATCGAAAATTCGTTAAAAACAGAGCGCGCCAGCGGTCTGTTTAGGATTATCGAAAAAACGGCTCGAACCAAGATTTATCGAAGTTCCACCCCCCCTCTGCGGGCCTCAAATTCCAGTCCGCAACGCCCGTTTTCCTTTCCCCACCATCACCCCATCTCCCTACACTATCTCCCACCCCACTCTCCTACATCTCCCACCCAAATCCCCCTACAGGTTTTCAATAATGGCGATTTCTGATAAAACTATACTTATGATTAAACGGGCCCTTATCCATGTTGAAAATACAGAAAACCTTTTGGATTTTACAAACTATCTTTCATCAGCTGGCTGGACAATTCTTTCTGCCAACAAAACTGAAGATTTACTTAAAAAAGAAAAAATCCCGGTCGTCCACGAAGGCGCTTTAATTGAAAACAATCTTTATTTAAATGATATGTCTCTATTAATCCACAGAATTTTACGCTCAAAATATGAACATCCGGATTCATCTTTTTCACAAAACGATAATGAAGATAATATTTTCATCGTCTGCATGAATATAAATCCTGATATGAACATGGGCATTTTGACAAAAAATTTTGGTTCACAAATCCGCCCTGCAAATTTTTTATTTACCACTATCATCAGAAATTCTTTTTTTAATTACGAAAATATTTTACTTTTGACTGACCCATCTGATTACAAAGAAGCCATGATTCAGCTCAAAACCGACAGTATCACAAAAGAATTCAGAACTTATCTTGCCGGCAAAGCTTTGAATATGATTTCGGCTTATGATGCAGGTTTGGCAGCTTCTATCCTCCAGAACAAGCAATACGGTCTGCAATTTATGAATTATCTGATGTATCCCTATAAAAAAACAATGCATCTTCAAGGGGGGGCAAATCCCCAGCAAATCGGATTTTTGTACAAATCACCAAGTAATACAGGAGCTCTAAACGGATTTTTAAAGGTTCAGGGGAAGGAACTGACTTACAATATTATTTCGGACATTTCTTTTGCCTGGGAAAAAATCTCCCTGCTCTACGAGATCCTCAAAACCCAGTACACAGTAAAAAGTACAAACTGCGATGGCTATGATTTTACCACCCAGTTCACCCCACTCACCGGCACAGTTTTCACAATCGCCGTAAAATTCAGCTCGATTATAGGGGCAGCCCTTTCTACAAATGTTCTGGATTCATTCAAAAATACTTACACCTACGACACCCAGAATATCACAGACGCGGTTTTGGCCTGTTCTGCTGTAATTGACGCATCCGCCGCCCAGGAAATCATAAAAGGCTCTTTCGCAGCCCTTGTTGCCCCAGGTTTTACCTCAGAGGCAAAAGAAATTCTCTCTTTGAACAAAAATATCAGGCTGATTCCATCTTCCAAGGTTTCAAATATCAACTTGGATGGCAAACTCATAAACGGCGGAATTTTGATTCAAACCCGCGACACAGAACTTTTTACCCACTGGCACGTAAAAACCAAAAACCGTCCATCTCAATTCCAAACTGATGAAATGGCTTTTGGTATGCTTCTTGCTATGGGAGCCAGATCTTATTCATCAGTTTTGTTGAAAAACAATGCAATTGTGGCAATGGCACAGGGAAATACATCACCAAACAGGGCACTTTCCCTTGTTTACGAAAATGCTAAACTTAAAGACCTGAATTCTTTTGGTGATGTTCTTGTTTGTGATTCAGAAATTCAATTTGATCAGTCTGTAAAAAATCTGATAGACGCCGGAGTTACAGCAATTATTCAAACAGGCGGAACTCCTGCCGATAATGAATTTATTAATTATTGTGATGAAAGGGGAATTGTCATGGTTTTTACAGATATGACACACATCTCCTTTTAAAAAATGACATAATACGAGGAAAAAAATGCTTTTCTATCTTGGACAATACTTACAAACTATCTGGGGACCTGCCCGACTTTTAAACTCTTACGCAGTTCTTATCACACTTGCCCTTTATCTGGGATTTTTCCTGGCTTTTAAACTGATTCCGAAATTTTACAACTGGCTGCCCCACGACCGCGGCCGCGAATTTACCATAAAAGAAAATGCGGAAGCCGCGAAGGGAAAGCCGACAGGAGCAGGCTGTGTTTTTATCACAATTTTTGTTCTTGTCACTTTTTTGATTTGTCCTATGAATTGGACTCGGGCGTCAATCGTTTTGCTGACCTGGGTTACAATGCTGACTGGTTTTTTGGATGACCGCAGTACAAATTCCTGGGGCGAATATTTAAAAGGTGCTTTAGATTTGGCAATCAGTGTGATTACCGCCTTTATTTTGTATTACGGTGCAAAAAAACTTTCCCCAGACGGTCTGGTAAAATTCTGGCTGCCATTTTTGTCCCACGAAGTTGTAGTAAATCCAATTGTTTACATCATCATCACGACCGTTATGCTTTGGGCCTCCATCAACACAACAAACTGCACAGATGGTGTGGACGGGCTTTCATCAACCTTGGTTTTGCTTGCTCTTTTGACTCTGGGAATTTTATTTTACTTTATTCTGGGGCACAAGGATATTTCGGCTTATCTTCTTTTGCCTCACCTGAAATCCGGAGCAAACTGGGGAATGATGGCCTTTACTATGGCTGGCGTTGTAATGGGCTATTTGTGGCACAACGCTTATCCCAGCCACTGTCTGATGGGCGATGCCGGTAGCCGGGCTTTGGGATATTTTATCGGTGTTTGTGTTATGGTAAGTGGCAACCCATTTATCATTCTGGCAACCTCTTCCATCATTTTTGTAAACGGTGGTATGGGACTTTTAAAAGTTGCTCTCCTCCGCTTTTTTAAGATTAAGATTTTTGAAAATATCAGATTTCCACTCCACGATCATATGCGAAAAAACAAAGGCTGGTCTCCAACCCAGGTTTTGCTCAAATTTATGATTATGCAGATTTTGATTACCTGTGCCCTCATGGGAATTTTCCTGAAAATCAGATAGAATGGCAAAAATTACCTTTAAAAATTGCAATTTTTAGAGGGTCCCTAAAAGGAACGAAAAAAAATGCTCACACCAAAAGAATATTTAGACTCAAAACGCCAGGAAATTGTCGAACTCGAAACAATGCTGACCTCCCACATTGCCATCGCCCCGGAAGGCAATGGTGACGGCGAAACAGAAAAAGTTAACGCCCTGGAAGCCTGGCTCAAATCCAAAGGATTTTCCGATATCGAACGCTACGAAGCCCCAGACCCTCGCGTCACAGCAGGCTTCCGCCCATCCCTGGTCGCAACCATTCCCGGCAAAGACGATTCAGTCCGCATCTGGGTTATTGCCCACACCGATGTTGTGCCAGTTGGCGATATAAAACTTTGGAATACCGACCCCTGGAAAGTCGTAGAAAAAGACGGAAAACTTTACGGACGTGGCGTTGAAGATGACCAGCAGGGACTTTGCTCGGGCGTTTTTGCCAGCCTTTATTATTTAGAAAATGGGATTATCCCTCAACACACTATCAAACTTCTTTTTGCAGCTGATGAAGAAAACGGCTCTGAATACGGAGTAATCTGGCTGCTCCGCGAAAAAAATCTTTTCCGTAAACAGGATTTAATTTTGATTCCCGATGGCGGTGATAAAGACGGTCGAACAATCGAAGTTGCCGAAAAAAATATCCTCTGGCTGCAAGCCCACGTAATCGGCAAACAAGTTCATGGAAGCAAACCCGATGCCGGAGCAAATGCCTGCCTTGCCGCCTGTGACCTGGGGCTCCGCATTCACAATCTGGAAAAGTTTTTTGATAAAAAAGATGATTTGTTCTCGCCAAATTATTCAACTTTCCACCCGACAAAACGAGCCAAAAACGTCGATTCCATCAACATAATTCCGGGCGAAGACACCATCTGTTTTGACTGCCGCATTTTGCCTTGTTATAAATTAGCTGATGTTTTGACCCAAATCGATAAAATTTGCCGGGAAATTGAAAAAGAATATGGCGTAAAAGTTGAATACACGACACCCCAAAAATCGGAATCGCCGGCAACTCCAATAGCCGCCCCTGCAGCCCAAAAGCTTGCCGCTGCAATCAAAGCCGCCCATGGAATTGAAGCCGAATTTGTTGGAATTGGGGGAGGAACAGTTGGAGCAGAACTTCGCCGGGCCGGTATTGACGCCGTTGTCTGGAGTACCCTTGACGATGTCTGCCACCAGCCAAACGAATATTGCGTAATCGACAATCTGATAAAAGACGCCGTCACGCTGATTGAGTTTTTTAAGTAAAGGGCATCTCTAAGTCTTGGAAATAGCAAGACTTAGAATGCGCATTTTCAAAGTTACCTAAAAAACTTCCTACTTTTTATAAACTTCCCAGGTCGTTCTTACCAGGGTTTCTACATCAGAATATTTTGGTTCCCAGCCCAGCAGGTCTTTTGCCAGCTTTGAAGTTGCGTACAAACTTGCCGGGTCGCCAGGACGACGAGCTTCTTCTTCCGCAGGAATTGACTGACCTGTAATTTTTCTAGCCGCCTCGATAATTTCCTTTACGGTCGTTCCTTTTTCTGTTCCCAGATTCAATTTCAAACTCTTATCATTTTTTGCAATATAATCCAAAGCCATAACGTGAGCCCGAGCCAGGTCTGTAACGTGAACATAATCACGAATACAAGTTCCGTCGCGAGTGTCGTAATCAGTTCCAAAAATCTTAAGCTGACGCAAACCAAGAGCAGCTTCCATTACACGTGGCAAAAGATTTTCAGGTTTTTGTTCCAATCCGCGGATTTGCCCCTCAGGATCATAACCAGCCGCATTAAAATAACGAAGTGCAGCAAATTTTAAACCTTTAATCTGGTCATACCAGGTCATAAATTCTTCGATTTTGAGTTTTGTAAAACCATAATAATTAATAGGATTTTGAGGATGATTTTCGTCAATCGGCAAATATTGAGGTTCGCCAAAAGTTGCAGCTGATGAAGAAAAAATCATCTTCAAACAATTGTGTTTTACAGCCGCATTCATAATATTCAGTGTTCCAGTGATATTGTTCACAGAATATTTTTCAGGTTTTACCATAGATTCGCCGGCGGCCTTAAAAGCTGCCAGGTGAACAAAAGCATCAAAGCCCTGGGCAAAAGCAGCATCCAAATCTTCAGGAATCAAGATATTTCCATAAATAAAATCATTTTCTGGAAAAAGATTCATCCTCAAACCGCTGGACAAATTGTCAAAAACTGTAACTTTGTGTCCAGCTTTCAGCATCTCTTTTACAACGTGACTGCCAATGTAGCCTGCCCCACCAATTACCAAAACTTTCATATCAAAACTCCTGTTTTTTGTGATTTTTTACCATTTAAATTTTTAACCTTTAAAATAATATACATAAACAGAAATATAAGGCATTTCCTCATCATCTGCCATTCTCACCCAAAAATTATCATACAATTCATATTTTTTAGGATTTTCTTCCAAGCCCAGAGAACGAGACTGTCGGGCAGAATCTTCCGCCTGGTCAAGATTTTCGCCCCGTCCAGTAAAAATCAAAATCTCGGCTTCCGCCAGTTTTTCATCAGCCTTTTGAATTTTTTCAATCTGATTATCTACGGCAAATTCCACCCAGGCCGGAAGGACATTTCCAAATCCCCGATATTTCCAGTCATCAAAACGTAACTTTTGCTCTGTTTGTTGATTTTTGTTATTAGAATCGTCACGAGGCTGAACATTATTTGAAGCACAACTGATACAAAAAAGAATTAATAGAAGTGATAAAACTGAAAAAAAAATCCTTTTCATTTGCAATCATAATATCAAATAAAAAGCCTTGTGGGAATGGTATTGAAAAACACTCAAAACTTGGGGTAAACTTTCATCTATGAAAAAACTTACATTTATTTTATCCGCAGTTTTTACTGCAACACTTTTTATTTCTTGTGCAACAATCAAAGAAATTCCAAATGAAAAAACTGCAGCCCAGATTATCCAGATGGGGCAAAATTCTGTTTCCGCTGGAGATTATAAATCCGCCTTGTTCTGCTACAACGAAGCTATTCAACGTTTTGGCACAAGTCCTTCTGTTTACGCCGAAGCAAAATACGAAGTTGGTCATGTTTACATCAAACAGAAAAAATATGATAAAGCCTACGAAACTTTCCACGAATTGTTAGATCTTTATGACAGCAATTCTGGCTCGATCCCTGCAACTTACAAAAAACTCTGCCAGATTGGTCTCCAGCAAATCCCAGAAAAAAAATTGCAGGAACTGGACAAAAAAATTAGTCCTTCGGAAGCAAAATAGATCGGATTTTTATCCCTTTGCTTTTTGCCAGAGCCATAACGTAATCTTTTGAATACTTGCCGGAACCTCGCGGAGTTGGGTGAGGTTCCGCATCCCCTATCAAAATAACCTGCTTTTGGGCGGTATTTCGCCAGGCGTAAAATTCGCTGGCAGCATACATTGCCTCGTAAACCGCTTCAGGAATATCCCCACCTTCCGTACCATAAATTCTGACAGAATTTAAATTTTTTGAAAAAGTCGTAAGGTTAGTTGTGAATGAAAAAATTCTCACCGGCAAATTCATATATTTGTAGGTATCCCCATAATCACGATAAAAAAGCAGACCCACTCTCATCCCGGAATCTTTGCCAAATTGATCTACCAGCAAATTCATCAAATCAGATTTTAATTTTTCAATATCATTTTTCATACTGCCAGTTGCATCAATGGCAAAAACCAAATCCAAATCTTCGGGATGCTCCAAATCCTTCAAAATTGACCGAATATCTTCGATAATTGTTTCCGGTCCTTTTGAATAAATAATATCCTGGGAAATTTCCTTAAATTTGTCGCTGGCAACAGGATTATAATCATCAGTGAGGATTGTTTCCTCCTCAATTTCTTCTGCAATTTCTTCTACAGGAGGATTTTCTTCCACCTCATCAAAAACCTCAGTCTCCAAAATAGGCTCCGGCTCAGGAATTGGCTCAACAGCAGGGGCAGGAGGAGGAAGAGGCTTTTGTTCAGGCTTTTTTTCAACTTTTTTTACCTTTTTTTTAGTCACTTTTAAATCAAACATAAAAGGACTGTCCATATAATCCCCAGAATAATCGGCATAAGGTTTTTCAAAAGACCTTATATTTATAAAAGTTCCCTTGCCAAGCGTAACTTCGCCATTTCTAGACCAGGGATAGCCGTAAACAATTGTCGCAGGAATATAAATGTGAAAAGCGGGACCAAAAAAATCAGTATTTTCTGGAGTGGAATCGACAAGACTGTATTTTGCCCCCTCCGAAACCAGGACTTTTCCATCAAGATAGCGGATTTCGTCACCATTTATCTGATTATATTCTTTTGCCCGGTAAGCATAACTGTCGTTTTTGCCGGTAGGATCTTTTGTCGTTTCGGTAAGCAAAATAGAATTTACGTTTGGAAGTTTTTTTACATAAAGATGATAGCCACCATTTTCCTTATCGGCAACGAGCCTTACATTTTCTGTAGTAATCCTGAGTTTTTGCTGGCTGGCGGTGAACAAAGTGGTTTGTGAGCCGGAAGATTGTTCACCACCGGTCTGCAGCCTTGTCTGTGAAAAAAAAGGTGTTCCCACTACTAGAAAAATGATGATTGCAAAAATACTCTTTTTTATTGATTTTACCATAACTCCCAAAACCTCGGTTGCCGCTTGCTTTTTCTCCCGCATATTCTGTGAGTTTGTACAAAAATTTAAAAAAAAAAAAAAAATTATTCTTTCCTATATTCAACATTATCGGTGGAAAATTTAAAAATTATGATTTATAATATTTACCTAGGATAAAAAATTTAACTCCTACTAAATTAAATTAAAAAAAAACTAAAATGAGCACTACAGATAATTTTGAACAGGTCGACATTAATTCATTTTTTGAGCCTACAGAAATAGACAAAAAAGCGGATGCTGAACGCGCCGAAGTTTTCACAAAACGCCAGCGTGATTTAATCAATCAAATTCTGCCAATCGTAATGGAAAGGGACAAAACTCATTACGAAATTTATTTGAACCGCATTGCCGATCTGGAAAATATCGCTACGTCAGTTGCCCGCTTCCCTTCCCTGCTGGAACGTCACGAACTTGCAGGTGGAACTCGAACCCGAACAATTTTAATTGAATCTCTGATTAAACATAAAGATGATGGTGACCGCATTTTGCGGCTTCCATCCAAAGCCATGCTGGGAAAATCTCTCCTTGTAGCAAAAACTCACACTCTTTCGGATTTTTCCAACTTTGCAAAACACCTTGGCCCAGAATACGACAATCTTTCCAAAGCTTTTGACACAGAAACAATTTTGTCAATGTTCTCTCTCTTGGTTGAGGATGTTTACCTAAATCTTATTTCTGATGACCAGCAGCCTATGGAATTCCGCCGGGAATGGGCCCTTTCCCTTTTACTTTTGTGGGAACACTGGAATGACCAGGCTATTGCCAACGTCGCTCCAGTTTTGCAGTCGGTTTGGTCTGCCCGCCGTAAACTTGCCCCGGCTTTTGGAACGATGATGGGGACAAGTGAATTGCTTTTGATTTCTATGCAGATGGATGATGAGTGGATTTCCTTTATCAAAGAAAAAATGGGAGACCAGGGAGTTACCCAGGCTATGGAAGAATTCCTTTTTGGTATTTCTACAGAACAAATACAAACTTTGAGGACAATTCTTAGAGAAAAAGGGATTCCAGCTATTGGACGTGATGAAGTTTCAAAATTCCTTGGAGAACACGTAAAAGCCGACGCCGGACTGGACTACCGCGACTTTTATTCTATGTACACAGTTCGCCGCGACAACGCACGTGCCCGTGCCCGAATGAAAGTTGATGGTCCAAAGAAAACTCTGGAAGATTACTTTATTCAATTCGTAACTGCAGAAAATAAGGAGAAACAAAATAATGATGCTTTCGCAAAATCCTGAGGATGAAAAAAATAAAAAACGCCCCTATCATTTTGGAGAAAAACTCCGCCAGGTTAGGGAACACAAGGGCTACACCCTCAAAGTGGTTGCCCAGCGAGCAGGCGTTAGTGAAAGTCTTGTTTCCCAAATCGAAAGAAATCACGTTTCCCCTGCAATCGATACTTTGCTTGCCCTTGCTGATGTTTTGGACATAAACCTTGAATTTTTGTTTGAAGAATATCGCAAAGACCGGCCAGTCCAGATTATTCGTGCTGATGAACGCCCTTCTATTCACGAGGACGACATTGTTTACGAAGGTCTTGCAAAACAGGCAAATTCTGAAACTTCAATCGAATCTTATATCATAAAAATTCCGGCAGGTTCCCACACCCACCGGGGATCTTATGGCCACCTGGGCCGCGAAATCGGCTATATCATAAAAGGCAAGGCTCAAATTATTTATGATGGAAAATGCTACGAACTGAATGAAGGAGATTCTGTTTCCTTTTCGGCAGGGGCTTCCCATTCCATCGAAAATATTGGCGAAACTGACTTGGAAGCAGTTTGGGTTGTAACTCCAGCCCAGCGCTTTATCGATAAATAGTTTTTTAGAGATGCCCTTTATAAAAAATAGATTTATGATAAAAGCCCGCCAGTCTGGCATTTTTCTTCTTTCACTGCTCTTTACTTTTCTCTTTTTTGGCTGCCAGACAACGGGGGTGCTTTTAAAAGAAAAATATACGGATCCCCAGGTTCTTTCGGAAGAAGAACTTTTGCCACCTGAAATTGTTTGGACGCCCCTTGAGGTAAATGAAAATTCCGTAGGAAAGGCAAATAAAAACGCCGGTGAATCTGCCAAGGCAAAAAATCCCCAATCTCCGATCTTTCAAATCATAAATCACAAAATCAAAAGTGAAAATATTGAATGGACCTGTGTAAAAATCAATTTGGCCGCCCAAAATCTTGAAATTGTGGCAAAACCAGGTCGCCAGGACTTAGGAAAACGCTTTTTTCTGAAAAAATTTGCCAAAAAAACAAAATCAATAGTCGCTGTAAACACAGTTCCTTTTGATATGGCCCCAAAATCTTACCTTCCTGTAAGCGTCGTAAAAATTGATGGAGAAATTATCTGCCCCTTAAATTCAAATTATTCAGCCCTGGCCTTTAGCCAAAATCCGCTGAGAGCAAAAATCATCAAAAATCAAAATGAAGATGATATTGCAGATTGTGATTACGTTTTTGGTGGCTTTTTTACGATTTTGGAAGATGGCGAGATTTTCGAATTTGCAAAATATAAACGTTCCAGAACGGCAGTGGGAATTGCAGATGGTGGCCGCGAACTGTATCTTTTTGCCACTTGCGGAATAAATTGTCCGACCGGCAGGAACGGCCTGAATTTTGAAGAATGTGCCGTAATTTTGAAGGCTTTGGGCTGTACAGACGCCATGGAATTTGACGGAGGCCATTCCACAGGTCTTGCAATTCAAGGTGAAGACGCCATAAGGCCAAGTCTCCAGCGAAAAATCCCGGCCGCCTTTGGGATAAGATGGAAGCGATAACTACGAATAGTTGATTACTGGGAAATTCCGGGGGTTTTAGGGGGCGGAGCCCCCTAGGAGAAGGGGTAGCGACCAACGAAGTGGGCGCGCAGGGGAAGGCTTTCCCCTCCTAACTTCCTAACTCAAAAACTCTTGCATTAAAGGGGCATTATCCTTAAAATTACATAAATTTATTCACATCTTTTTTGCATATTTATGGGGACTTCTAAAAGTTGCAATTTTTAGAGGTAACTTTGAAAGTGCAATATCTCTGCATAAATACACTTCTTAAAAATACGGAGGCTCTTATGGCAATGACAAAAGAAGAACAGGCAATAATCCATAGACTGGAAAAACTTGCAGTACACAACGACCCTATCGACCCGGCACTTTATGCCAAATATGATGTAAAACGCGGCCTCCGCAATGCAAATGGAACTGGCGTTTTGGTGGGACTTACCCGCATTGGTGATGTAGTTGGTTACGAAATTACAAAAGAGGGCGAAAAAGTTGCTGTCCCTGGCCGCCTGATTTACCGCGGTTACAATGTTGAAGATTTGATTGCAGATGCAGAAAATCATCATCAGTATGGGTATGAGCAGTGTGCTTATCTTTTGCTTTTTGGGGAACTTCCAACTGAAGATAAATTAAAGAGATTTTCTGAATATCTGGGGGAATGTCGAACACTTCCGCCAAATTTTACAGAAGATATGATTATGAAAGCCCCTTCAAACGATATTATGAATAAAATGGCTCGTGGAGTTTTAGCTTCTTATTCTTATGATGATGATCCGGAAAATCGTTCGGTTGGAAATATCATCAAACAGTGTGTTCAGCTGATTGCCCGCTTTTCGACTCTGGCAGCTTACGGCTACCAGGCAAAACGCCGTTATTATGACAACAAATCTATGTTTATTCATAATCCAAAACCAGAACTTTCCACTGCCGAAAATTTTCTCCGCCTGATTCGTTCAAATAAGCAGTATTCTCGTCTGGAAGCCGAAACTTTGGATCTGGCTCTTATCCTCCACGCCGAACATGGTGGTGGTAACAACTCTTCTTTGACAGTTCACGTTGTTTCATCTGCCGACACTGATACTTATTCTTCAATTGCGGCCGCAGTTGGTTCGCTCAAAGGTCGCCGCCATGGAGGTGCAAATATCCGCGTTGTAGAAATGATGGACGACATCAAGGCAAATGTAAAAGACTGGAGTAACGAAAAAGAAATTTCAGACTATATCCGCAAGATTGCTTCAAAAGAAGCTTTCGATAAAACGGGTCTTGTTTACGGTATGGGCCACGCAGTTTACACTGTAAGCGATCCTCGTGAATTACTTCTCAAAGCAAAGGCCAAAGATTTGGCAAAAGAAAAAGGCTGCATGGAAGAATTTGAACTTTACAGTCTGATTGAAAAAGTTGCCCCGGGAATTATCCAGGATGTTCACCACTCAGACAAAAAAGTTTGCCCGAACGTAGATTTTTATTCTGGTTTTGTTTACACAATGCTGAATATTCCACGCGAACTTTTCACACCGATTTTCGCTATTGCCCGAATTGCAGGCTGGTCAGCCCACAGAATTGAGGAAGTTGTAAGTGGCGGAAGAATTTACCGTCCAGCTTACAAAAATGTTTCGTCAGAACGTCCTTACATTCCAATTGACAAGCGATAATTACAATCAGGCTCATCAGCATGGCTAAAGAAAGAATAGACAAGCTTCTTGCCCACGAAGGTTTCGGTTCCAGGAAGGACATCAAAAAACTCCTGCGTTCCAGCCAGGTTCTTGTAAACGGAACCAGGATTTTTGATCCGGGAACTCAGATTGACAAGGAAAATGACCGCATTTCTATTGATGACGAAGAAATTGATTTGCACGAACATATTTATCTGATGATGAATAAACCCATGCACACCGTTTCTACAAACAAAGACGGCGAGCACCAGACAGTTTTTGACCTTCTTGACGATTCTCTCCGCACGCCCTATTTGCAGGAAAAACTTCATCTGGTCGGCCGTCTGGACATGGATACAGAAGGGCTTTTACTTTTTACGACAGACGGCGAACTTACCCATCGTCTTATTTCGCCAAAATCTCACATTAATAAAACTTATTTTTGCGTTCTTCTGCATCCCGAAAGCGAGGAAAACAAAGCAGAAATTGCCAGGCTTTTTAACCAGGGAATTGCCGTAGGACCAGAAGATAACGAACCGGGCTTTACTTGCCAGAGTGCCCAAATTTCATGGGCCACAAAAGAGATTTATGATTACCAGACGGCAAATTCTTCAATCCAGGAAGGACTGGAAAAAGCAGGACTTGCCAGTGGTATAATCGAAAATCCGGAAAACCAGGTTGCCATTCTCACAATCTGCGAAGGTAAATATCATCAGGTAAAGAGGATGTTTGTAGCGGTGGGGAACAAAGTGATTTTTCTAAAACGCATTTCCATGGGGAATTTGCAGTTAGATCAAAATCTGGAACCAGGTCAGTATCTTTATCTTTCTGATGATGATTTGGAAAAATTGCAATAAGGTCTACAATCCCCTATCATTGTAAATCAAGCGGATTTTATATAAAATCTAAAAAAAAACATCGGAAATGAGATAAAAAACTTCCTGCAACAGAGGAAAAAAAATGACTGATATTGAAATTGCACAAAAAAATGTAATGGAGCCTATCACAAAAGTTGCTTCTAAAATTGGCATTGACGAAAATGGACTTGAACTTTACGGTCCTTACAAGGCAAAACTTTCATTCAAAGAATTACAGACATTACAACAAAAAGCTTCTACAAATCCTGGAAAGTTAATTCTAGTTACAGCTGTTACTCCAACTCCAGCCGGAGAAGGAAAATCGACAGTTTCTATCGGACTTGCTGATGGCTTAAATAAAATTGGCAAAAAAACAGTTGTCGCCCTGCGAGAACCAAGTCTGGGACCTTGTTTTGGGGTAAAAGGCGGTGCTTGCGGCGGCGGTTACGCACAAATTGTCCCGATGGAAGACATAAATCTTCACTTTACCGGCGATATTCACGCAATTTCTATTGCAAATAATCTGATTGCAGCCCTTATCGACAACCACATTCAGCAGGGAAATACCCTGGGAATTGACCCTAGAACTATTTCCTGGAAACGCTGCGTTGATTTGAATGACCGCGCCCTCCGCAATATTGTGATTGGCCTTGGTGGCAGAATGCAGGGAGTTCCCCGCGAAGATCATTTTACAATCGCAGTTGCATCAGAAATTATGGCAATTGTCTGCCTTTCAAAAACAATTTCTGAACTTAAAGAAAGAATTGACCGCATTGTGATTGGTCAAAATTACAACAAAGAAAATGTTACTTTTGGTCAGCTCAAATGCACAGGGGCTATAGCAGCCCTTTTAAAAGATGTTATCAAACCAAATCTTGTTCAAACCCTGGAAAAAAATCCGGCTTTTGTTCACGGTGGACCTTTTGCCAACATTGCCCATGGCTGTAATTCTGTAAACGCAACCATGTGTGCTCTTGCGACTGGTGATTATGTTGTTACAGAGGCAGGATTCGCCGCCGACCTGGGGGCAGAAAAATTCCTGGATATAAAATGCCGTTCTGCAGGCTTAAAACCTTCTGCAGTGGTGATTGTAGCTACAATCAGGGCTCTAAAAATGCACGGCGGACTTGCAAAAACTGAATTGTCGGCTCCAAATTGCCAGGCTCTGGAAAAAGGTTTTGCAAATCTCAAAACTCACATAGAAAATATTGCAAAATTCGGGCTGCCGGCTATTGTTGCCATCAACAAATTTATCACAGATTCTGATGACGAAATCAAACTTCTGGAAAAACTTTGTGCCGAAAATGGAGCAAAAGCCGTACTTTCGGAAGGTTGGGAAAAAGGCGGAGAAGGAACTGCAGAACTCGCCCGCGCCGTAGTGGAAATTGCAGAAAGCGGTAAGGCTGATTATCACCCACTTTACGAACTGGATTTGCCACTTACAGAAAAAATCACAAAAATTGCCAAAGAAATTTACCGGGCAAAAGATGTGGAATTTGAGCCAGCCGCCCTCAAAAAACTCAAATCTTTTGAAGAAAACAGCTACGGCAATCTTCCTGTTTGCATCGCAAAAACACAAAACTCTATCAGCCACGACCCAAAATTGATTGGAGCACCGAGCGGATTTACATTCCCAGTTCGCGACGTTCAATTATATGCCGGGGCCGGATTCGTTGTAGCCCTTGCCGGAGACATAATGACCATGCCAGGACTTCCAAAAGCCCCAGCTGCATTAAATATTGATGTTGACGATGATGGTGTAATTTCAGGATTATTCTAGGAATATCATTCCGGGTTTGCCCCGGAATCTCCCAACTTTGTCTTTAGCTCCGCAATTTTAGCCGAAAGTTGCAGAGTCTTTTGATTTTGTCGAACGACTCGCTGGGCCAGGAGCTTAGAAAGGAAAATTCCGTAGTGTGGATTTTTGCGAATCAAGTTTACAAAAGATACCTTTGGAATTCGGATTAATTTTCCCTCGTCGGCAGACATAATCGTAGCAGAACGGCGGTCATTCAAAAGAAAGGCCATTTCACCAATAAACATATCGTTTGGTGTGAGAACCGAAATCAGTTTACCATTGGCATAAACGCCGTAACGTCCCGAAACAATAAAGTACAAATCGTTGGAAGGTTCGTTTTGTTTGCAAACAATTTCGTGACGTTTGAATTCAATCGTTTTAAACGGAATCATAATTCCAGGAACGGTGTTAGATGTATTCTGAATATTTTTAATGTCAAAAGTAACTTCGTTTCCTTTTTCGTTGTAACGCAAATCAGAAACTAAATCCACAGAAAGAGCAATTCCCCGACCGTGTGTTTCATCTACGGCAGGAGCTGCAGAAGAAATTTGCGATTTCCAATCAAAGCCAGGGCCTTCATCTTTAATTGTAAAAGTAGATTTTTCTTTTCCAATCACATAGTTTATTCTGATTTTTTTATTTACGTTTTCAGGAAGATTTCTTTTTTCATCAATCAATCTGATGATATTTCCGCCAGTCATCAAAAATTCAGTTTTTTCTTTGTAAGAAATACCGCAATTTCCGTGTTCCAGGGCGTTTGTCAAAAGCTCCATCAAAGTTGTCTGCAGGGCGTAACGTCCATCATCATCAATACGGTTACAACAATACAGGTAATTTACCAGAAAACTTGTGTAAAGGCGGATATCCATAGGATCGTTATCACAAATAAAACCACCGGTTTCATCACTTCCCATGCGGTTTTGCATGCCACGATTAAAAAGGAATTGCTGATTTCGCCACAAAACTTTCAGCAAACGGTCAAAATTATGCTTAAAATTACTTACAGTTTGAACAATCAAAATATTAGGATTTTTTCGATTTTCAATTTCTTCGGCAGCTTTTTTATCACTGGCAATAGCAATAATGCCACCGTTGTGAAGCCAAGGGTCTGCGTTTATTGCAGCAAGAATTCGGTCACAATCCACATCTTCTGACGAAAAATCCAAAACTTTGATTTCTGGCAGTTCATAATCAATAAAACTCAAAGCTTCGTCAGTGTCCGGACAAAAAATCGGATCTAAATCATCAGAATAAGACTGACAGGCATTTCTTACAAGTTCCAAAATCTCTGCATTGCTGGAAGTAACTAAAATCTTTTTCATAAAATCCTACTTTTTTTAGAATATAATTATGGGCATCTTTGAAAAATCACCGTCAATGTTTTTTTCAGAGATGCCCAGTTAAAAATATGGTCCAGATGCGATTCGAACGCACTACCTGTCGCTTAGGAGGCGACCGCTCTATCCAAGTGAGCTACAGGACCTAAAATACAATCTTACTATACCAAATATTCAAAAAAAAATCAGAAAAAAATTTAAAAATCGTAATAAACACCAGGTTTTGCCAGCCCTTTAAAGCCATCAACCAAAGCGTCAATGCTATTTACGCTGTCACTATAATGACAAAGATACATTTTTGACCGGATTTCTGGGGGCAAGGTACAAAGCTGGTCATAAGAAGCATGAACCCCAGAAGAATAACCGGAAACATCACAATCCTGGAAAATATATTCGATATTTTTATATTTGGTCAAAAGAAAACGAAGCTGGGGTTCATTAAACTGGGTATCGCCAGTAAAAAGGATTTTTTCGTCAATCAAAACCCCGTAGGAAAGTTGGGAATCCTTAAAAGAGTCTGGCCTTGTTGTAACATGGCGGGTACGAAAAAGTTTCAAATCAATATTCCCCAATTCTGCATGATAAATTTCAAAAGGCTTTTTCAAAATCCGCTCATTGGGGATTTCCGTAAAATAATCCTCAAATTTCATTTTGCCGCTTTCGCTAAACTGAATTCCACCCCGTAAAGATTCGTTCCACAACTTTTTTTTGAAAGGTTTTGGGATAATGATATTAACCGTCTGTTTTGTGATGTAACGACCAATCAAAACCATTTCCTCAACCCCTCCAATATGGTCTGCGTGAGGGTGGGTCAAAATCACATTACGAATTTGCGAAATTTTTGTATTGTAAATTTTTTCGAAAATATAAGGACAAAGAGTTCCGCAGTCAATTAAAATATGCTCTTGCCCTTTTATGATTAAGAGATTATTTTGATAATGTGTTTTAGAAAAGGCTGTCCCCGTTCCTATAAAGAAAAGTGATAGTTGACCATCATTTGTCAATTCTATTGTCTTTTTAAATTGCTTTTCTGTCATTTCTTCCCATTATAACACACATTTATGGATTTGGTATACTTCCTCCACCCCGGAAACAAGAATACCCCCCATTCCCATTTCCAAGGGGAGGGCTATATCCATATCATAACGGTCACCAAGGGCCAGGCATTCTTCTGCTTTTACACCAAGCCTTTCTACAGCCGTCATAAAAGGTTCAATGGCAGGTTTAGATTTAAAACAAGTATCCAACCCGACAATTTCCGGGAAAAAATCAGACACCCCGATTGCCTCCAGAGTTTTTCGGGCCGGCAAAACAGGATTATTTGTAACACATATCATTTTAAAGGATTTTTGCAAAATTGACATTTCATCTACGAGTTTTGCGTCATAACCCAGAAAATTTTGGGGTTCTAAAAGAGATTTTCGCCATTCTACGCTCTGTTCTATTGGAACTCCAAAGGCAAGCAGGGTATTTCCCAGGCTCACCTTGCGGCCATCGTGTTCACTGGCAAACTTTTTTCGATAGTCTGCAACCATTCTTCGCCCCAGGTCCGCAGCTATCCCCCTTACCCTGGCAAATTCCCGCACCTGGCAATCCACCTGCTCAAAAGCATAAGCAGGATTTGTATACAAAGTTGAATCAATATCAAAAATAATGGCTTTAAGATTTTGTGGAATTTTATAAATTTTCATAGATTTTTTCCTCTCGGACAATGTTTTCGGCCGCTTCCTGCAAGGTCTGATATTTTCCCAAAGCCGTAAAAGCCAGACAGGCGTCGCCCAAAAGTTCTGCATGAACACTCTGACAAACTGCAAGTTTTAGTCCAAGATAGCGGGCTTTATCTGCCATCAAAATATCGTCTTTTGCCTGGCCTCCAGTCACAATCATTTTGTCTGGAAATTCAGTATTGTTTTTCTGAGCAAGATTTCGCAGGGTAGCCAGGGCACTTTTTGCAAAATCCAGGCGGGCTGTTTCGCTGAGTTTAGAACTGTCGGGCAAAAGAAGGGAAACGTTCCAAAGCCCCGGAATTACAGATGGCAGAGAGCGAACGCCAGGAAAATCGTGAAGGTCAAGGCCGTTTGCTGCGGTGGTGGCAGGGCTTTCGGTGGTGGCTGGATTTTCGGCGACAGAATCTCCGTTGGTAGCATTTTCTTCCGCCTGCCCGCCCGCAAAAGCCGGCAGACAAAAATTAAAACCTTCAGAAGAACCACATCTGTCACAAAGGCGGCCAGCTTTCAAAGTTTTAGTTCCAATTAAAGCTGCAACAAAATCCGGCCCCGCAGAAAAAACTGGAAGCCCAGAAGGCAAATTGTAATTTTCCGCCATTTCGCCAGTCAGATAGCCACAAACCTGGCCAAGGTTAACGTAAGGCGGCATTTTTTCAAGCGGAATACCGCAAACTTCCAAAGCCCCCCTATCCCAATAAGCCGGAATAAAACGTTTTTCGGGAAGCAAAGTCACCGCTCGACCAGTCAATTTATAAATTAAAAACTCCGGTCCCGAAAAAATATATTTTGATTGAGAAAAAACTTCCGGATATTTTTTTTGAAACAAGAGAATTCGGGGAATAAAAAGTGAAGTTCCAGTTTTTTGATGGGAAAAACTTTCTTGGGAAGGCGATTTTTCATCCTCATTCCACCTTAAAGTTAATCCCGACTGCGAAACAAGGGTCGGCCCGTTGCCGGAAAGAGACATGGCTTTTATCAAAAACTTGCAGCCAGCCCCACCCTTGGTGTTTTTTTGACCCCCAACCTCGTTTTTCTTTTGCCCCCCACCCTCAATTTTCTTTAGGATTTCTGTGATGACGATTTTTAAGCCCAATTCCCATTGTCTTGCAATAAAAAGGTCTTGAGGATTTGGAAAATCGTATGATGAAAAAGAAACGACTTCCCCATCGGCAGTAATTAAACCAGCTTTTAAGGAAGTCGTCCCAATGTCCACACAGAGAACAGCTTCAGTCATTATTTTTTCTGAGCTTCGCTGTTTTCTGCAAGTGTATCTTTAACTTTTACAACTTTTTCGATGATGTTGCGGTTATCAAGCAATTCGCTCAAAGACTGATTGTAGTGAATGCGAGTGATTACATTTGCAAAAAGTCCACTTACGTCTGTAGAAATGTACCATTCGCGGTTCAACAATTCTTCGTGATAAACAGCATTTGTACCAATAATTCGGTAGAACAAGCCCTGTTTATAAGCCTCGTCGAACAATTCTATAGCGTTTCCTGTAAAGAAAGGAAGACTGATTGCACAAATAACTTTTGTAGCCCCCTGTTCTTTCAAAAAGCCCATAGCCTTGAGTAAAGTTCCTCCAGTTCCCAGCATATCATCAGCCAGGAAGGCAACTTTGCCCTTTACATCACCAAGAAGTTTTACAGATTTGATGTTTGTAGAATGTGCATCTTGAGTAACAATCGAATAATCACGCTCTTTGTAAATCATAGCAAGCGGAAGTTTTAAACCAGAAGCGTAGAACTTATTTCGGTCAATGGCACCAGTATCTGGCGATACAATAACCATATCCTCGGACTTACCCGAAAGATCAACGATTTTTGAAAGTTCACGGATAATCTGGTAACTTGCGTGTAAGTTATCAAGATTGCAGCAAGAAAATGCGTTAGGAATTTCGCGGGAATGCAAATCAAGAGTGATGATTCTGGAAACACCCTGCATTTCGTAAATATGGCCCAAAAGACTTGCAGTAAGCCCTTCTCGGCCCTTTCGTTTGTGCTGACGAGCGTATGGATAAGCCGGAACAACCAAAGTGATCTTTCCTGCCCCTGCCATACGAACAGCATCAATTGTAACCAGCAACGACATAACGTGATCGTTTACCGTCATCCGAATCTGGTTCTTACCATCGTTCATATTAAGAACTTCATGGTTTTCAACATCCTGGAAAATAAAAACATCTTTTCCGCGGACAGTGTCTAAAAGTTCGGTCTTAACCTCACCGTTAGCAAAATAAGTAAACCGTGCATCAACCTTGAATACAGGCGGTCTGTACTTATCTGTAGCACCTCTTATACAAAGATCACTAGTTTGCAAATCATTTTGCAAATTAATTCTCTGCACAAGCTCTTCTTTACTCAGTCCATAACGCTTAGATATAACATCGTTCTTCAATGTGAAGCGGTGTTTATACATGTGTTTAAGGTGCGTTATGACCTCATTGGCGAAAGCTTCGCCACCTGGACACGCAACAATCGCTAGACTTGTTGGCTCGGTATAAGGCATATTAGACCTCTTTTATAGTGGGATTTGATAATGAATATTACCATTTTTCAAAGATTACTACAATATTTTTGTATTTTTTGGGCGCCACCCCTAAAGGGGGCGGCCCTTCCGCAGTTCGGTAACCCTCAAACAAAAAAGCCCCGCAAATAGCGGGGCTTTTTTGTTCAGCTTCGGCTGTAGCAACAGCCTTCGCTGCTGCTACACGGCCTGGCGCAAGTCTTACTTATTCAATAATTTAGCCAGTTCTGCTGGTGTAAAGCCCATATCTTCAGCAACTTTGTTTGCAGGACCAGACTCACCAAAACGGTCAATACAGAAACAATTTTCTTTGTCTGTGAACTGCAGCCATTCCATAGAAATTCCAGCTTCAGTACAAACAATGCGTTTTGCATTTCCAGTAATTTTATCCTGCTCAGCTTTAGAAAGCCCTGAGAATTTCTTCAAATCTGGAACAGAAACTACACGAATAGATTTTCCGCTGACAAGTTTAACAGCAGCCAAAGCCATATTAACTTCAGAACCACTAGCCAAAATTGTAATATCAGGATTTGCTGCTCCTTCGAGTACAACATAAGCACCCTTAGAAGCCATATTTTCTTTCCAGTTTTTATCAGCTTTTTCGTAAACTGCAAGTGCCTGTCGGGTAAAGGCCATACAAACAGGGTGATCTTTTGAAGCGTAAGCAATTTTCCAGGCTTCCATAGATTCTTCTGGATCACCAGGGCGAAGAGCCTGAACTCCAGGAATTGCACGGAGAGAAGTCATTGTTTCAATTGGCTGATGAGTTGGGCCGTCTTCACCAACGTAAATAGAATCGTGAGTGAATACGTAAATTACAGGCTGTTTCATCAAAGAAACAACTCGCAAAGAACCACGCAAATAATCAGCAAAAACAAGGAATGTAGCACAGAATGGTCGCAAACCTCCATGCAAAGCAATTCCGGCAGCAACTGCAGACATAGCAAATTCACGAATACCGTACTCAATTGTACGACCTTTGCGGTTTGCCGGGCTGAATGTTCCGTTATCTGTATCTTTGAAAGCAGTTTTGTTTGGTCCCATAAGGTCAGCAGAACCACCAACCAGGTTACCATAGCGGGCTGCAATTACGTTCAAAGCCTTTCCTGAAGCGTCGCGAGTAGCACAAGCATCGCCAACCTTGTATTCAACGTCTTTTACATCAGGATTTGTTACGCCATCAGCATGGAAAGCATCCCATTCCTTTTTAAGTTCAGGATTTTCTTTTGCCCAGGCAGCAAATTCTGCATCCCAATCAGCTTCAGCTTTTGCAAATGCAGCTTTTTTGTCTTCAAAATATTTGTAAGCTTCTGGAACAACGTAGAAATCTTTATCAGCTGGAAGTCCAAGATTTTTCTTTGCTTCGATAATTCCTTCAGCACCAAGAGGAGCTCCATGAACATCGGCTTTACCCTGTTTTGGAGCACCTTTTCCGATAATAGATTTAAGCATGATTAAAGAAGGCTGATCTTTGTTTGCTTTAGCTTCATTTACCAGTTTTACAATGCCTTCAACATCATACATATCACCTTTCAAAACCTGCCAGCCATAAGCTTCGTAGCGTTTTGCAATATCATCTGTAAAAGTAATATCTGTACAACCGTCAATAGAAATCTTATTTTCATCGTAGAATACGATCAATTTTCCAAGTTTAAGATTTCCGGCCAAAGAAGAAGCTTCTGATGCAACGCCTTCCTGCAAACAACCTTCACCCACCAATGAATATGTGTAGTGGTCAACAATAGTGTGCTTTGGAGTGTTGAATTTAGCTGCCAGCATAGATTCTGCAAGAGCCATACCAACAGCCATTGAAACGCCCTGTCCCAAAGGACCTGCTGTACATTCAACGCCGTCTGTTTCACCATATTCTGGATGACCTGGACATTTTGAACCAACCTGGCGGAAATTTTTAATATCGTCCATAGAAACTTTATATCCAGCCAAATGGAGGATTGAATAAAGCAACATAGAACCATGACCTGCAGAAAGAACAAAACGGTCTCTATCAGCCCATTTTGAATCAGCAGGATTGTGCTTCATTACTTCGCCGTAAAGAACTGCAGCTGCTTCTGCTGCACCAAGTGGAAGGCCAGGATGACCTGAATTTGCCTTCTGAATAGCGTCCATTGACAAGCTGCGGATAGAAAGTGCAACTGCCTCAACACCTTTTTTGTCCATAAATAAACCTCGAGGATAAAATTTAAGCTAATTCTTTTATAAGAGAAGAAAGAACGGCTTCATCAGCCTGATCTTCCAAAGCTTTCCTAAATCTAGCGCTTCTGAATAAACCTGCCAAAGTAGAAAGAACTTTTAAGTGGATTTGAGAATTGTGTGTAAGCAAAATAAACATTGCAAATACAGAACGCTCATCAGGAGCTTTCATATCAATAGGCTTTTTAAGATATACAACACAAATTCTCTGATCTTTTTCGTTCTTCATAATTGGAGCACGAGCATGAGGTAATGCAATTCCATTTCCTACAGCAGTGCTAAGAACTTCTTCACGAGCACACAAAGCATTATACACTTGGTCAGATGTCATTCCATCGGGTAAATCTATCATTTTGCTAATTTTTGCATAAATTTCCTGAGGGGTATTTCCTTCAACATTCTTAAAAATTCCGCCACGATGAATCAGTTGTGCAATATCAACTTCGTTTTCCATAGTTTTTTCCATCCTGTTTTTTTTATATGGGAGCCTCTAAAAATTGCAATTTTTAGAGGCAACTTTGAAAATGCGCACTTCTAAGTCTTGCTATTTCCAAGACTTAGAATGCGCAGGCATCTCTGAAAAAGCATCGAAGATGATTTTTTAGAGATGTCCATATCCTAATTTTTAATCTTTTTTTACAATCCCGTAACCTTTATATCTATTACTGTTTAGTGCAAATTCTAGATTTCCCCTTATATCTTCAAAAGTTTCTACCATACCATCCAAAGATAAAGAAATATCATCTACTGGGATTTGCTCTCTAACAAAAATATTTTCTACTTCATCCAAAAGACGAACCAGATGACCGTATAATTGCGAAAGGACGACTAATTCCTGTTGTGGAAAAAGACTTACGTTAAGCCCTGAGCAGGCAATATCGCAAAACAAAGTGTTTACCTGGCTGAACAAGTCCAAAATACGTTTTCTAAGTTCTGCAATTGAAAAATCAGAAAAGCGGTTATAATTTTTCTTGAGTATATCATTTCGTTTTTCTATATTCAATAAAACTTCTTTTTGCTCTGCCCCGCCCATTTTTATGATTTGAGGGAAAATTTCTGAAACTAAAAATTCCAAAGACTGAGGTTTTCCAGTTTTATATGATTCATAAATACTGTTTTCAAGATAGGCGTCCAAAACCTGAGGAGAAAAAGTAAGTGCCATATCAGAAAAAATCAAATCGGCAGATGACATTGAGGAATTCCACTTGCCAGAAAAAGGAATTTCTTCGTTTTTACGCCAAATTCTGGATTCTACCCCATAATGCTCAAAGCCGATTTTTGTAGTATGACTCAAAAATTCTTCAACAGAACCACAATTTTTTATACAAAGTTCTCTCTGATTTTCCAAAAACAAAAGGGCAAGCTGCTC
Organism: Treponemataceae bacterium; assembly: GCA_963624615.1. Classification (GTDB taxonomy): domain Bacteria; phylum Spirochaetota; class Spirochaetia; order Treponematales; family Treponemataceae; genus Treponema_D. The sequence continues at coordinate 39,307 of CAVFQN010000166.1, forward strand.
TTCAATAGATTCAGAAGGTCCATGCTTATCAAAACCTGCCAAAAGTCCTTTTTCAAAATAGGAATACCATTCTTCCCGCTGAACAACCGAACTTGAAACAACAAATTTTTCTGAACGGTCTTTTAATTTTGTCACTTCGATTACAGAATTTTCCCAATCCACAACCCTGCAAAGGAGCCTGTCGCCATATTCAAAATCTTTAACATTTTTTATATCAGACAATTTCCATGCAGTAAGGTTTATTTCGGTTGGCAGAGAATACTGAATGGATTTGAGGTGAACTGTTTCATTTCCTTTATCACCAATAATATAAGGAATAATGTAACCTTCCCCGTAAAGCGAAAAAGTATCCAGGGCAAGATTCATTGAAAAAGTTTGTGATGATGATTCCAAAAGTTTATCATTTGTCATCACAATAATGCTGTCTGGTGATGTTTCAGGATTTATAAAAGGCATACAGCGATGGCCCAGTAAAAAATAGCCTTTATCTACTTCTTCTTTACTCGGCTTAAAACTAAACCAACGACCGGTAAAAACGCCGGCCCTTGTAATGTACTCATCGTGTATTAGAGAAAAAACTAAATTTGAAGACTGTAAAATATCTTCAGCCTCTGTTTTTGAAAGACGAAGTCCCTTACTTCGTAAATACCTGTAGAAACTCTCTAAGGTAAAAATCTCATCCTGACTTCTTAAAAAAGCTGATATTACAGTCACTGCTTGAAAATTCACACTTCAATTTTAACGGAAATGTCAAAAACTGTAAATTACTGGAGTCTTTTTCAAAATTTTCAAAGTTCTCTTCAATTTGTCATTCCCATAAAAAAATACTATAATCGGCAAAATGAAACTTACATTTTTAGGAACTGGCACTAGTCACGGAATTCCTGTTATAGCTTGTGATTGCCCAGTCTGCCGCTCAACAGATCCCCATGATAAAAGATACAGATCTTCTGCCTACATAGAAACCAGCGACGGCCTGCATATTCAGATTGATGTTGGGCCAGAATTCAGACTGCAGGCAATCGAACACAGAATAAAACAGATTGACGCCGTTCTTTTGACCCACGCCCACGCCGATCATGTTTTTGGGATTGATGATTTGAGGATTTTTTCCTGCGACTTTAAAAATAAGCCAGCAGATGAAAACAGTCGGAAAATTCTGGCAGCTCCCCCAATCCCCATTTACACAAATAAAACCTGCATAAACGACGTAAAAAACAGATTTAATTACATTTTTGCCCCGGTAAAAGAAGGCGGCGGCCACGCCAAAATTGATTTACAGGAAGCTGCAAAGCCATTTTTTCTTGGCAAGACAGAAATTGTCCCAATTCCAATGGTGCACGGATATTTGGAAACGACAGGCTGGCTGCTGGTAGAAAAAAATCCTCAAGGAGAAAAACAATCGCTTGCATATCTGACAGACTGTAATTTTATAAGCCAGGATTCCATCAATCTGATAAAAAATAAATGCGGAAATTTGAAGCACCTGATTATTGACGGTTTAAGGGTTCGGGAACATTCCACCCACTTCAATTTTTTGCAGGCTATGGAAGTCTGCCAGCAGATTGGCGGAGAACATATTTGGTTTATCCATATGACCCACAACGAATCTCATGAACAAATTAAAGAATATATAAAAGCCCACCTGGGAGAATTTCCAGGCCTGACAAAAGCAAAATCTGTGCTGCCGTCTTATGATGGTCTGGTTTTGGAGATGTAAGGTCTGGGGCTACAAAAGTTCCGGAATGACGGTTCCGACCAGTTAAAAAAAATAACCCCGAGAGCTAATCTCGGGGTCATCAATTTAACTGAGCAATTTACTAAAATTAGTTGTTAGCTTCAGCTGTCTTTGGAACTCTTACCTTCTTATCAACAAATCCGCGGCTAAGGCAGTTTGAACAAACTTTAAGTGTTCTAACTTCTCCGTTAGGAAGTGTTGCTTTTACACTGTGAAGATTTGGTCTCCAAGTTCTGCGTGTATGGTTATAAGATTTACTTACTTTATTTCCAGACATAACGCCTTTTCCACAAACATCACACATTCTAGACATTTTCTTATCCTTCCTTATATAAACAATTTTCCCACACAATAAACAATAGTTTTAGAAATATACACAAAATCCAAAAATAAGTCAATTGCAGAAAACTGTCTTTTTAAAAATTTAACGGAACCTCTAAAAATTGCAATTTTTAGAGGTAACTTTGAAAGTGCGCATTCTAAGTCTTGCTATTTCCAAGACTTAGAGATGCCATTAACCTACTTTACATAGCCGAATGCAAGAATTGTAAAGGATTTTTCTTCATCACCCTTTGCCATTCTCACTTCAACAATATGTCTTGCACAGGTTTTATTATCAATCACAGAATCAATAACGCAGTTGTTCCAGCCACCAGATTTTCCACCGTCCAGAGTTTTTACAACTTTGCCATCAACCAGGACTTCTGCCTTGCCAAAAGTTTTTGAGTTGCTGTTTTTGTAAACAATCATCAGATTTTTACATTCAAGGAACATAGTGAAATTTTTTTCACTTTTTGAAGAACCTTTTTTCCAGTTTTCCGGGAAAGATTTTCCGCCTTTTGAATATCCCTGAATCTGGGTATCTTTTTGATTAAAATCACCAGCATCAATAACTACTTTAGAATTCTTTGAATTACCAAAATAAGCAGTAAAATTCGTAAAAGGATTTGCATTTTTGTAGCCGTCAGGAATTTTTACAGGTTTATCTTCCGGATCCTCAGCAATTGTATCCAAAAGATATAACAAACAATCTGCCATAAATCCATGGCCATCACTTGTCGGATGAACTGTGTCTGTATAATAAACTTTTGAATTTGCCGTCAGATTTACGCCAGAACCTTTCAATCCATCAGAAACGCTGACTTCCTGAATTTTGTAGAACTGGGCAACTGGAGTCATAGAATACTGCTGATTTCCGTAAGTTGCAGCTGCGTAAAGTGCGATTACGGCAGTATTATTTTCCAGAGCATTTCGAATCAGATATTCAAAAGCCCTTGTTTTAGAACATTCCTGATAGTCGTTTACAGAAAATTCAATAACGAGAAGGTCTGGATTTCGCCCCAAAACATCAACAACGTCTTTCTGATAGCGAACCAGACCTAATGGAGAAGGAGTTCCACTCAAACCTGCCCCCACAAAGTGAACTTTTTCAGCGTCATTTACATAATAATTTTTGAGGGCGTTATAAAACTGATAGGCGTAACCTTCACCATAACTTGCAGGGCCGGCCCCTTCTGTAACAGAACCACCAATGCAGGCAATATAAACATCCTGGTCATTTTCCAGCTTTTTCAAAAAAGATTTTATCAAATAATTGTTGCCTTTGTTCAAAAGGCTGGCATCAACAGCTTCCCAATAAGCATCATCCGAAATACCAAGTCCATTTTCAGCTTCTTCAGCAACAATTCCACTTTTACAACCAATAAAAAGTCCCAAACATAATAAAAGTTTTGCTAGTTTTTTCATTTTTTTACTCCTATAAACTAAGAAACGCCAACCGTAGCAGAACGTTTCTTTGCTTTTTTTTTCATTAATGGTAACCTCTAAAAATTGCAATTTTTAGAGATGACCTAATATTATAACTTTATCACTACTTTCCAAATTGTGCTTCAATTTCTTTGATTTGATCGCGAAAAACTGCCGCCTGTTCGTATTCCATTCGTTCAGCACAAGCAGACATTTCTTCGGTAAGTCTTTTGATAAGTTTTTTTCTGTCTGATGATTTAAACAGATTAAGACCTTTTTTCAAAACTTCGAGATCAATTGTTGCAACATCCTGGGCTTCTTCTTTCTGATGTTCCAGAATATCCGAAATAGCTTTTTTGACCGTCGTCGGGGTAATTCCATGTTCCTTGTTGTAGGCTTCCTGCACCTGGCGGCGACGACTTGTTTCTTTGATTGCCGCTTCCATAGCCGGTGACATATGATCCGCATACATCACAACCTGGCCTTCTGCATTGCGGGCTGCACGACCAATTATCTGGATAAGCGAAGTTTCAGACCGCAAAAATCCGATTTTGTCTGCATCCAAAAGGGCAATAAAACTTACTTCCGGCAGGTCAATTCCTTCGCGGAGAAGATTGATTCCAATTAAAACGTCAATTTCGCCAGTTCTCAAAGATTTTAGGATTTCGACCCTCTCAAAAGTGTCAATTTCGGAGTGGATATATTTTACCTTGAGTTTGAGTTCCGTAAGATAATCCGTCAAATCTTCCGCCATTTTTTTTGTCAAAGTGAGAATTAAACTGCGTTCGTTTTTGGCAATTCTGGCTTTAACTTCGCGGTAAATATCTTCCATCTGACCTTCGCTAGGCCGAACTTCGACAAGGGGATCCAAAAGCCCTGTAGGGCGGATAATCTGCTCCACAACCTGAGAGCTCTGTTTGATTTCGTCGGGGCGCGGAGTTGCCGTCACATAAATAATCTGGTTCATTTTCGCGTCGAACTCTGCTTTTTTGAGGGGGCGGTTGTCGGCGGCAGATGGCAGGCGGAAGCCAAAATTTATGAGGTTTTGTTTACGGCTGCGGTCGCCTTCGTACATTGCCCCAATTTGTGGAACTGTGACGTGAGCTTCGTCTATCATGCAAAGAAAATCGTCCGGGAAGTAATGGAGCAGAGTTGCAGGGGGCTCACCAGGGGCTCGACCGGAAATCGGGCCGGAATAATTTTCGATGCCGGGGCAGGTTCCCATCTCTTTGAGCATTTCAATATCATAAGTGGTGCGGGTTTTGAGCCTGTCCGCTTCAAGGATTTTCCCCTGCCGTTGAAATTCTTCCACCCGCTCTTCCATTTCCTTTTGGATTCTGTCACAAGAGGCCAGTAACTGATCTTTTGGAACAACAAAGTGCTTTGCCGGGTAAAAAACAGTTTCGTCAATTTCGCCGGTGATATTCCGGTTCAAAACATCAAATCTTCGGATTTTGACAACTTCGTCCCAGTCCAATTCAATTCGGTAAGCTTCGTCTGTTTCCATGTAAGGGGGAAAAACTTCTATCACATCACCTTTTATGCGGAAATTTCCCCGGTCAAGAACATCATCATTTCTGGAATATTGCAGAGAAATAAGCTGGTCGGCAAGTTTTTTGGGATCCAGGGTCTGGCCTTTTTCGATGTGGACTCTCATTCCCTTGTAAACGTCCGGCATACCAAGACCATAAATACAGCTGACAGTGGCGACAACAATTACATCTCGCCGCTCCATCAAACTGTAAGTAGCCTTTAACCTCAGCTGGTCAATTTCGCGATTTATATCGCAATCTTTTTCTATGTATAAGTCGCGAGCGGCCACGTAAGCTTCCGGCTGGTAATAATCATAATACGAAACAAAATATTCTACGGCGTTATTTGGAAAAAATGATTTAAATTCGCGGTAAAGCTGGGCAGAAAGAGTTTTGTTGTGGCTGATAATCAAGGTTGGTCGCTGAACCTTTTCGATGATTTTTGCCATTGTGAAAGTTTTTCCAGAACCGGTGACGCCTTTCAAAGTCTGAAATTTGTCTCCCCGGAGAAAGCCCTGGCTCAGTTTTTCGATTGCCTGCCCCTGATCACCACTTGGCTGATAAGGGGACACTACTTCAAAAGGTCGCATTTTTTAATCCGCCTTTTTGATTTATTCGCTCAAAGTCAATTTGACGGTCAAATCTTTTCTATTCCGGTGAATCACCATGGTGATTACATCCCCAGGCCGCTTAGCTTCAAGGGCCGAATAATAATCTGCCAGAGAAGTAATCGCAATATCATCAATTTTTGTGATTACATCCCCACCAATATAAATAATGTCGCGGCGAGAACCGTAATATGCAGCTTCCGTTCCACCCTTAATTCCGGCTTTTTCGGCATTTCCGCCTTTTTCGACTTCTGAAACGAGGATTCCTTCCGAAATATCAAGTCCAGCGTACTGGGCAATTCGCCTGCTCAACTGAACGATTGTAGCATCCACCTGCCCCCGCTGAACTTTTCCGTATTTCAGCAAATCTGCAACAACCCTGACCGCTGTTTCTGAAGGAACGGCAAACCCAACTCCGGCAGAAGACCCTGAACTTGATTTAATCATTGTATTAATACCAATCATTTTTCCGGAAGAATCCAAAAGTGGACCGCCAGAATTTCCAGGGTTAATTGCAGCATCAGTTTGAACCATATTTCTGATTATGCGGTTATTGGAATTCTGAATTGGGCGGCCAAGTCCAGAAACAATTCCGATTGTCATCGTTCTTTCCAGACCAAAAGGATTTCCAATTGCAATTACTTTTTGACCAACTTTCAATGCGGTAGAATCACCAAAAGAAATTGTTTTGAGGGTCATTCCTTCCGGCGGAGTAAATTTGATTACAGCCAGATCGCTGTCCAAATCCTGGCCAACAACTTCCGCCTCATACTGGGTTCCATCAAAAAGTGAAACATAAATTTTTGTTGCGTCCTGGATAACGTGAACGTTTGTAAGAATATAGCCCCGCTTATCAATGATAGAACCAGAACCGCTGCCCCCGTCCTGAACATAAGGCTCCAAAAACCAATCATAAGCCGTAACTTTTGTATTGATATTGACTACGGCTTCGTTGCAAAGATTATAAACATTGATATTCTGACTTTCGTCCTGGGTGTAAGTTGTTGTAGAAACTGGAATAATTGCGGCTGGATTTTTTTCGAGGAAATCATCATCAACCTGGACTATAGTTTGAGAGGATTTTTGCTCAGAAGTCTGGTCATCTTGAACAATTTGTTCGGCTGCCAGGCTAGTAGTTAGAGTTTCAGCAGAATTTTTATTTGTGTTAGATTTTTTTCCAAGTTTGATAAAAATAACAGAGGTAACAGCAACTGCGACAAAAACTGCAATTGCAGAAGTTTTAAATAACTGACTACGAGAATAAAGTTTCATACCTATAATTTAATGAAAGGCAATAAAGAAAACAAGAAAAAATTGAAATTGGTGGTTGGCGCAGGATGTAAGGGGGCGCAAGGGCTGGAGCCGATCGCCAGTGGGATTACCTTACTCCAAAACTACCCTGTAAATAAAAGCGTAGCCAGCCTTGGCCGTAACGTAATATTTTTTTGTGGCAAAACCTTTTTTTCGGACTTCCAGAATATAATCCGCTGGCAAAAGTTTGTTTATGGTCAATTTTGTTTTTCCCTGATAAATTGAATTTATGTAAACTTCTGCGGATTTTTGATTGCAGTCTATAATCAATGTTGCGGTATTTTTATTTTCGGACAATTGCTTTTTTGAGACGGGGGAAAGTTCCTGAGGTTCGAGGTTGAAGTCATGGTCGGGTTCGAGGGGATTTTCTTTCTCAGCTGCTATTACCGTTTTTGCGGACGCCGCCGAGTCATCCTCCGCCACTTGTGGCTTCAAAAGCTGGTTCTCCCCCGCAAACATGGTCACCGCCTGAAAAATCAAAAAAATCCCAAATAAAAATGGCGTTTTTTTCATGTTTTTGATTTTATCTTAGTCACCACACGAAAACAAGATATGATTTTCCAGAAAACTGAAATAATCTTCCAGCCCAATAATAACGTGGTCCAGCAGCTCAATTCCAATAATCATCGAAGCTTTTTGCAGAATTTTCGTTGTTTCAATGTCTTCTTCGGAAGGCTGACAATTTCCCGACGGATGATTATGGCACACGATGATTGCAGCCGCATTTTCCTTGATGGCCTGGCTAAAAACCTCGCGGGGGTGAATTAAAGTCCTGTTCAGGGTCCCCACCGAAACGCAGTGAATTTTGATGATTTCGTGGCCCCCACTCAGAGTAATCACTAGAAAATGTTCCTTGTCCGAGACCGCATAATTTTTCACAAAGGGAACTACATCCCGGGGCGTGCGGATTTGAGCTTTTACATGGGCATTTCGCCGCCGTCCCAACTCTAGAGCCGCTGCGACCGCCAGAGCCTTGCCAGTTCCAACTCCCTTCAGTTTGAGCAGATTTTCCACCACCTGGTCGTCTTCTGTACAGTCCAAAGTGTCCATAATTTTACAGGCCATAGCTTCAACTGGCATATCTTTAGTGCCGGACCCCAAAATCAGCATTACCAGTTCTTCGTCAAAAGGAAAAGACATTCCATGTTCCAAAGCCCTTTCCCTTACATCGGGTTTTACAATTCTTTTATTTTTCATCATATATATAATTTCCACAAAATGCTAAAAACGGAAATGAAAATGCAAAAAAAGTGAAAAAATCTGCGAATTTTTAGGAAAATGAGGGGATTCTACAGGCTCCCTAAAGGGATAACTTTTTTAAGCCGAATATTAAGTTATGGGCATCCTAAAAATTGCAATTTTTAGAGTCTCCCTTATGAAAAACAAACAAAAATGAGGATCACTTCAATGATTAAAAAAACAGGCCGGCCGAACTACATTCTTTTTGCTCTTGTGATTTTTTTAGCTGCAATTACTGCATTTTCCTGCAAAACCTTGCCAAAAATCCAGGAAATTTCTATTTCGCGAAAAATATTGGATAAGGGAATTTTGTCTCCAAGGCAACTGGCAGATTTTTTTATGCAAAATAATCCGAAAATTGATGATGATTATATTTTACAATTTGCAACTTATTATGTTGATGAAGCCCTTGCCGAAGGGATAAATTCTGATGTTGCTTTTGCCCAAATGTGCCTTGAAACCGGCTATTTGCGTTTTGGGGGGCTGGTTCAGCCTGATTTTCATAATTATTGTGGATTGGGGGCGATGGACGCAGACCACCCCGGCGAAAAATTTGAAACAGAAGAACTTGGCGTCCGGGCTCATATCCAGCATTTGCAAGCCTATGCGACCCACGAGGACGTCAAATTAAACAAAGTCCTTGTTGATCCCCGCTATGGCTGGGTTCACAAAACTAAGTTTGTAGAAGACATCTGGGGACTGGCAGGCACTTGGGCCACCGATCCCAATTACGGGGCAAAAATTGACTCTATTTTGCAGAGGATGGAGGAATAATCCCCCATTTCCTCCATCTCTTTCCCCCTCCATCTCCGGGAAAAAAAACTACTTTATTGTAGTCCCGATATATTCCTTGTCATTCAAAATGGCTTCGATATTCGGAATATTTTTTCCACCGGCACAAATAACTGTCATACCGTTTGCATCTGCTTTTTTGGAAGCGATTGGGTCAAAAGGACAGTTTTTGCCAGGAGTCCATTCATCACCAACCATTTTGCGGAAATCTGCCCAGGAAATTTCGTCAATCGGAGTTGCATCCGGATTTTTTCTAGGGTCATCAGTGTAAACTTTTTCGATATTTGAAAGATTTACGATTGTTTTTGCCTCGAATTTTTCACCAAGATAAACAGCGTCTGTATCTGTTGAAAATCCTGGTTTCCAGCCAGAAGCAACCAAAACCTGTCCATCAAATTTCACATCATCAGCTGTAGGATTATAAACTACATCATTTTTGCAATAATCCCCAAAAGCAGCCTTTAAAAGCTGGGCATTGATACGGGTTGCCATAATTCCAATCCAGTCTGCGGCATTTGCATCAAAATTTGCCCCAGTTTTTTCGCAAACTTCTTTGTAGCCATTCTGATAAACGCGGGCTGGTGCTCCACCTCCAGCTACCAAAATCAGGCGGCGGTTTTTATCCTCATCAAGCCAAGTACTACACATTTTTACAAATTTTCCCAAAAAATCAGTATCCGGTTTATCGGGAACAATAATTGAACCACCAACGCTCAAAACTTTTGTTGTCATATTAACTCCTATAAAAACTCAAGCATAAAACTTCAGTTTTTTTTATATCCATATTTAGTATACTCTTTTTAGTATACACCTTTTACGACCGGTGTACTCCAATAACTGCTGTATTTTACTGTATTTGCACTTGCCTCTTCCCAAATTGACTGGAGGGCAAAGGATCTCGGCTGCTGAACAATTTTGCTATCAGCACTAAAAGGCTTAAGTTGATTCCAGCCTCGCGAAAAAGAAACGTGGTGGGAATCTAAATTGCCAAAATAGAAATCGGTCTCATTCTCGATATCGCTTTCTGACCATTTTTTATATTCAAGACCATCACCCAAAGCAGGGTCGGCAGGCAGCCAGCCTACCCGGTCAATGTAAAATTCCACCCACCAATGAGCCTGACTTGTCAAATCTGAGGAAATCAAAATACCGCCATTTGGCAGGGCAGGAATTCCAGCAGCCCGCAAAAGGGCCGTAAAAATAACCGCGTAATCATAAGCATCTCCCTTGGACTTTTTAATTAAATCCAGGGGGTCGGCGTCGTTTTTGCGGAGTTTTTTTGTAAGCTCAAAATTTTCAATCATATACCTGTAAATCAGCTTTGCTTTTCTGTAAGAATTTGTTTCTTTGCCAACAATTTTTGTCACAAGATTTTTTACATCCTCATTTTCGGACGGAATCAAATTATCCTGCCGCAAAGCCTTGGAAAGCAGATTTTTGTTTATGTTTTTGTAATTTCCGATTTTCCCAGCATTTATTTCCGAGTGAACTTCATAAACCGGGAGAACGAAAGTCTGGCTAAAGATTTTTTTGGGAGTATTGTTTTTTGCTTTTGTGATTTGATGGATTAAATCATTTTGATAATTCATCAAAATTGGGGTCGGAGAAGTTTCTGTGATTTCTACATTTGGCTGGGCCGAACTTGTAAAAGGAATAGGACAGCGCAAAGTGATGGTGGAAGTATCACTTGTCACTAAATCTGCAATATCAGCAGAATACTGGATAAGGTAGATTTTTTTGCTAGTAAAAATTTTTTTGCCCGCATCTGTATTGATTGAAAGTTCTTTCGGCGAAGATTTTTCCCGGCCGGTATCAACAACCACGACACCAGAACATGCTCCATCTGGAACGCGGACTTTAATTTCTGTATTCGACCAGGAAATATAATTAAAATCATCATCACTACAGGCAATCATATTTTCTGTAAGAAGGATAAGGCTTTTAAAATCCGCACTTTCTATTTTACCTGCATAATCAATCGTAAAAAGAACTTTGGACTGGCCTTTTGTATCACCAAAATTATTTCCAAAAATTACAAGCTCTTCCCCAATATTTACTTTTTCAGATGACAGGCTGGTGATGACAGGCTTTGTAACCTGCTGAACTTCTGGAACAGGAACAGGAATATCCACCTCATTCGCGAACAAAGCTGGCTCTGACCGCAAATTTTTTGTACCCACATAAACAAGCCCATCCTGAACATTTGCCGGAAGCACTATTTTAATCTGGCTGTCACTCCAAGAAATATAAGAACTGGCGGTCAACTTTGCCCCCGCAATTTCGACATAACTCATATCGCGGACATCGCCAAAGTTTTTCCCAGTAATTAAAACCACATCCCCAGGGGAACCAACCGGCGGAGTCACAGATTCGATTACGGGTATAGGTTTATTTTTTTTATTGATAAGAAAAATTGCGCCTAGAACGAGGACAATAATCAAAATGACGATACCGGCTCTAAAAAGTGGGTATCGTCTGATTGAGTAATTAATTTTTCCAGATGAATTCACTAAAATTTACCTGACATTATGCCCATTGGAACGTTAACTTCTGTCACTACAGGAATTTCGCCAACCCTTGGGACACTAATCCTTATAGAAATTTGTTCATCTTCCAGGTCTGGGCGTAACACTTCAATCTCTTTTGTATATTTCATAAGAGCTGAATTTTCTTTCACGCCAGTTCCAGGATGATTTACTGTTCCTTGCATATTACCCGAAACCAGCACATTTCTTCCACTATTTATAGCCACATTATTTGCAGCAATTGTAGAAGAAGAGCCGGAAATGGCAGAAACAGTCGCAACTGAAGTCGTACCAAATCCAGAACCAGTGATTGGGTTCGAGGTGGATGTTGCAGATGTATTTAAACGGATTGGAATGATAAGGGCAAATACAGCCGCTGCAGCCGCCACCGTCGCAATATATCCCAAATGTAATTTATTTGATTTTTTTGATTTTCCAGAATTTTTACTGTAAGCCATTTTAATTTGCAGGCGTTCATAACTTTTATCCAGAAAATCATCACTAAGGCTGATAGAGTCTGAATCTAAATGCAAGGCTGACCGAAGAGCCTTTATTTTGTTCAGTTCGTTTTGGCAGGCTGGGCAAGATTTTACATGAGATTCATATTCCTCTCTGTAAATTTCCGGCAATTCGTTATCTAAATAAATAGAATGAATATCTTTACTCGGGCAAAAAGACATTATCTTCTCCTATTAACTTAACAAGCTGCTCCCTGGCTCTAAAAATTCTGACTTTTACGTTTCCTTCCGTAATTCCCAAAACCTTTCCGATTTCCTTGTAGTTGAGATCTGCATATTCACGCAACATAAGGACTTCCTGCAGGTTTTTAGGCAGTTTTTTTAAAGCTTCCCTAGCTTTATTAATTGAATCCTGTTTCAATAAATCAGTTTCACCAGATTCTGATTTCCTATGATCTTCATAAAGCACTTTTTCATAGGCTTTACGCTCGCGATCCTTTCGTTTGACGTAATTTAATGACGCATTTTTGACAACGCGGATAAGCCAGTATTTTGCATCATTGAGTGATGGGAAAACTAAAGCCTTTTCATTTGCCTTAATCAGCGAATCATGGGCTAAGTCTTCGGCAACTTCTTCATCATTCACAATTTTGTATGAAATTTTGAAGAGCATCTGCATTGAAGCGTCATAAATTTTTTTAAAGTCAACAGGGGAAGAAGCGTCTAGCTTTTCCATTGTTTCTGTCTGACCCTCGTCATTATTATAAAACACAGAAAGATCCTAAAAGTTACGTTATTTTTTTTAGAGATTACTAAACTACGAGCGCTTCCATGTTGGACCGTTCGGTGTATCTATTATGATAACACCGCGACCAGTCAAAAGGTTACGAATTTCATCGGCCCGGCCAAAATCTTTTGCTTTTTTGGCAGCAGTTCTTTCTGCAATCAAAGAGTCTATTTCTGCTGCCTCCGGGTCATCAGAATGATCCTGCTGGCTCTGAGAATGGGCATTTTTTTCCTGTTCTGCAAGAACTTCAAAAGCATTTTTGATAACGTCCAGGCTCAAAACTTTGTCCATTTTGAAAATTGCAGACAAAGCATCAGAAGCCTTTACCCCACCCTTGCCATTTGATTCTTTTTGCATGGCTGCCATGGCGATTGGAGTGGCAAGGTCATTTGAAAGCCCTTCGCGGAATTTTGCAAGATTTTCGTCCTCAAAATCGATTTTTTCAAGAATTTGGGCAAAATTCTCTGGTGTAAGGCCAAGTTTTTCTTCGGTATTTGCCCGAGAAATCAGTTTGGCAACTCTCTGATTTAATGCAGAACGAGAAGATTTTGCAGAGTTCAAAGCATCAAAAGAAAAAACCAGCTGCTTTCTGTAGTGACCACCCAAAAGGAAAAAGCGATAATCTAGAGGTTCGTAGCCCTTATCTTTAAGAGAAAAACCTTTTTCGGCAGGAAGACTGGTCTGCAGGGTGATAAAATGTCCTGAAGATTTGGACATTTTGCCACCTTCCAAAATCAAAAATTCGTTATGAAGCCAATAATTTACCCATGGACCTTCTTTTCGGTCTTCTTCGGTAAAAGAACCTTCCGACTGGGCAATTTCGTTTGTATGATGAACTGGAACGTGGTCAATTCCGCCGGTATGAATATCAAAATGCTTTCCAAGATATTTCATACTCATGGCAGAACATTCGATATGCCAGCCAGGATAGCCCCGCCCCCAAGGTGAATCCCAAGTCATAGCCTGGTCTTCAAATTTTGATTTTGTAAACCAGAGGACAAAATCACCAGGATTGCGTTTATTATCATCAACAACAACAACCTTACGCTTGCCGGCTCCAGCCTTCAGTTCATCAAGATTTAAATTAGCAAGTTTTCCATAATCCGGGTAAGTTGAAATATCATAATAAAGGTTGCCGCCGGCCATGTAAGTATGTCCGTTAGCCTCAATTTTTTTGATAAGCTCAATCATAACATCGATATGCTCGGTAGCCTTACAAATTACATCAGGATGGCGGATATTGAGGGCGTCAATATCTTTCATAAAAGCGTCAGTATAAAACTGGGCAACTTCCAGAACAGACTGATGACGTTCGGCGGCGGATTTTTTCATTTTATCTTCGCCTTCATCATTGTCGCCGGTAAGGTGACCAACATCAGTGATATTCATAACATGCTTGATTTTGTAGCCAAGCATTGTAAGGGTTTTATCAAGAATATCCAGAAAAACGTAAGCACGCAGATTTCCGATATGAGCGTAGTTGTAAACTGTAGGTCCGCAGCCGTAAAATCCAACAAAACCTTCGTGGATTGGCTTAAATTCTTCCATTTTGTGTCCCATGGTGTTGTACAGTTTTAAACTCATTTTCTACCTCGTTTATTTTGTGATTAGGATTAGGGCATCTCTAAAAAATCATTTTAGGTGCGGGGAAAATATTAGCATTTTTTTGGATTTCCAGCAAATCACATTAGCCCAACCAGCCCACTCTAGCCAGTCCGCACTAGCCCAGCAAATTTTTCTTTCCCCAGGTCTGGATAAAATCGGCAGGATTTTTGCTGAGCAGAGCTTTTACCAGCAAAAGATTTGTCTGACTAAAAACATTTTGCATAAGTATCTGCTGGTCAGGTGAAAATTTGCTCAAAACCCAGTCTGCCACACCAATTTTGCCATTTTCCGGCCTGCCAATTCCAAAACGGAGACGCCAGAAATCTGGAGTATTCAAGACTGCTTTTGTGGAACGGAGACCATTGTGACCGCCAAGCCCACCAGACCATTTCCAGCTTACAAAACCAAGCGGCAATTCCAATTCATCGTGAACTACGAGAATTTCTTCCGGCTTAATTTTGTAAAAATTTGCCACTTCAATGATACTTTCGCCGCTCAAATTCATATAGGTTTGAGGTTTTAGAAAGTAGATGTGGGCAGGAGCTTCTTCCGGGACCAAAACCGGACTTCCGTCTTTTTTAGAACAGATTTTTGTATCACAAGCCCACTGGGAGAGTTTCTGGGGAGTAAAATTTGCAATCTCCCCTTTGAACTTAGACTGCCAGGTCAATTTATTTGCAAATGGCAAAGAATCTTCAAAGAACCAGGCAACATTGTGCCTGGTTTTGTCGTATTCTCTTCCGTAATTTCCTAAGAATGCGACTAATTTTATCATTTTACAAAATCTTCCGCATTTTTATTGAATTTTTCTACAGCGTAAGATGCAAGCTCAAAAACGTAAGGACTTTCGCTGCAAGTTGCGTAATATTTTGTTTCGCCGGCCTCGTTTTCTGAAGCAATTTTGTAAATTTCTATGCTTGCACTTTCGTAATCGTGACCGATTTTTGCAGAAAGAAGGAATTCTCCGCCCAAATCATCAGCTTTTACATCATCACCATACCAGGAAGTAGTAGTGAGAGTTGCAGCATTTTGCAAAACAGTAGTCGCTTTTTCTGGGTCAACTTCCGCATCTGGAATTGAAATTGTCCAGGAAGTTGAATCATCAGACCCCATGCGACTGAGCGACCAGGTTGTGCCATCAGCTTTTGTAACATTCAAAGAATTTACAGTCTCTTTGTCAAATCCCCAGATAACTCGGGAACGAAGTTTTGTTAAATCTTTATCAAAAATTGTACGGAGATTACCAGAGGCAAGGTAAATATCGTTTCCACCGTCAACTGTGATGTAAGACTGAGAAGCCGAACTTGCATCTTTACCAATTTCCAGACTGCGAAGAACTTTTCCGCCCTTTTTGATTTCGACAGAAATTTTCTTGGTGTCTACAAGTTCATATTTTGACCGAGTATTATCATTTACAGAAGCAACTTTATCCAAAGCCCGAATTTCTTTTGATGCGTCAATAAAGTCATCAACGGTCGTTCCATTAGCCGGGTATTTTTTGTCTGTAACAAACCAATCATCCCCATCTTTTGTAAGAAGAAGATTTTCTGATGGAGTCACAATCGTGATTTCGTCAGGGTTGTCATCATACTTAAAATATTTTGCACCATCACGAGCAGCTGCAATTCCCTGAATAAGACAAAGAACAAGGAGCAGCAGATCAGCAATAATTAATACTAATTTTCTAGTTTTCATATATTCCCCCATTTACTTTGTTATTGTTCTTGAATCATTAGGATTGTACTTTTTGTTGATAGCACGACGGCGAATTGAACGTCCACGCAAAACAAGAAGTCCCACAATAATCAAAATTACAACAAGACCATACTGGTTAAAGTATTTCCAGAAATTAGCCGCTGCAGGAGATTTGATTGTCAAAGTATTTACAGAAAGACTCTTTGAACGCATTGTACACAAATCTTCGTTTCCATTCATATAATCAATTGTATTCATAAGGAACATGGCTATTGGGGTTGTACCGTTTTCGTCAATTACCTGGCGGGAAGTTACCGTTGATGAACCCACAACGAATATTTTGCCAGCCATTACACTTGAAGAAATGTGGCTCGAAGTTGAAAGATTTCCTTCTGGAAGAGGATTTCCTTCGTCATCAGTCTGTTTTGTTTCTGGAGCTTTTTCAAAAGCTGATTTGAACTTACCTTCCAGCAAAACAGCCAAATCATAAGATTGCAACTGGCTCTTATCAGTTGGAGGAGTCAAAACCATAGGATTGAGCATAATATTTTCGGATTTTGTCCAAGCCTGGTCTGAAGATTTAGCCAAAACTGTCACTTTTGCGTCTTTATTTTCTTTGGCAGCAGAAGCGTCCAAAGCAGAAGATTGAATCATAAATACATAACCCAAATTATTTGTGATTACGTTCTTTTTAGCCAGCTGATTTTTTTGCAAAGAAGGAACCCAGTAAAGATTCAAGGTACCAAAATTTGAATTCTGACTTACGTAACAATTTGTATCCATAACTAGGTTGTTTTCAACTTTCACCCCGTAAGAATCCAAAAGTCTGCTGATATTCAACTGATTAGGATTAAACTGCTGACCGCCAGTGTATTGTGCATTTGGATCTTGAACCATTCCGTCTATAAAGAAGAGGACATTCCCACCCCTCATCACAAACTGGTCAACTTTGTACAATTCTTCTTCGGTAAAATCATTTTCTGGGCCGTTTATGATGATAGAATTCATACCGGCAGGAATATTTTCCTTGTTCAAGTCAATTTCAACAAGTTCGTACATTCCCGAAACCATGGAATTGAAATACTGAGCTGCATTTTCATCTGACAGACCTTTTTCACCATGACCTGTGATATAACCGATAGAAGTTATATTTGAAAGAAGACTCTGTAAACCTTCACGAACAGACTGTTCTACATTTTCAAGGCCAGTAATCATATATCCGAACAAAGACTGCTGTATCTGCAATGGCAGCTGGTAGAATTTATCGCCATTTTCAAGGATAAGTCCCAGGGCCGCTTTGCTGATATTTCCACTTTCATCCTGATACTGGATAACCTGCAAGCCATATTTTTCTGCAAGAATTACTGCTTCAGAAGCATTTGGACTTACAACCTGGTATTCAAGACGATTCATATTTTCCTGGTTCAATTTATCAAAAGAATTTTTGATGATTGAATCTGCCTGATCCAAGCCAGAAATTCCGAATTTTTTGAGAGAATCACTCAAATAAAGGGTCAATGTGATTTTTTCGCCATTTTTCAGACCGGCCAGGGCATCTGCCATATTTACCATTTTTGAAATTTTCGAGGTAAGTTTGTATTCAAATCCGTCTGTCGAAGTGATTGGATTGAGTGTTTCGATGTTATCACCATAAGTGATGGCAAGTCCCATGTAGCCCTGTTTAAAACCAACTTCATTATTTTTTACTTCCTGAATCTGAATCTGCTGGAGTCCCAAATCGCGGGCCAAGTCAATATTTTCCTGTTTAGACATATCCATGTAGGCTACAGAAAAGTTCTTATTTCCAGCCCCCTTGTATTCCACCAGAATATCTTTTACATACTGGGAAACGCTGCTGTAAGGAGATGGAAGATTATCATCAAAGAAAACTTTGATAGAAAGTGGTTGTTCAAGATTTTTTACAAGAGACTTACTTCCTACCGAAAGGGAATAAGATTTTGGACCTGTAAGATCAAAACGAACAAAAAGATTGTGACTGACAATATTTACCAAAATCAAAAGCACGATAAATAAAGCAAAATCTGATTTTGGACTTTTACACCAATTTAAGAATTTTTTCATTTTATCCCTCCCCTAGTTTTTTTCTGACTGTTCAATTTTTATGGTGATTGTAAAGAACAGAGCTGTCAAAGAAATGAAGTAAATCAAATCGCGCGTATCAATAATTCCGCGGGCAATAGAAGTAAAGTGAGAATTTGCGGAAAGGAAACTGAAAAAACTTACCAGCGAGGCTGGGAGAAAAATCATAAATGTATCGAGCATGGTGAGGACAATACAAATGATAAAGCCTGTGAAAAATGCAATAATCTGATTTTTTGTAACTGATGTAGCAAAAAGTCCGATTGCAGTGTAGCTGGCACAAAGGAAAATTGCCCCAAGATAACCACCCACGATTGGACCGTAATCTGGCTGGCCAAAAATCTCGGCTGGAAGAATGTAAAGCAAAGTTGGGGCAATCATCACCATGGTGCTGATGAAGGAAGCCAAATATTTCCCGGTAACGACCTGAACTTCTGTAACCGGCAAAGTCATCAGTGTTTCGATTGAACCAACACGTTTTTCCTCTGCAAAAATCCTCATTGTCAAAGCTGGGACAAAAAAGGAAAGGAGAAGTGGCAGATAAGTGAACAACTGGCGGAGTTCTGCCCGGTTATAAATAAAAAATGTTGTATAAAAAAGGATTCCTGTGATGATTAAAAACAGGCCTGTTACGATGTAAGCAATCGGGCTGGTAAAATATGCAGCCAGTTCCCTTTTCATAATTATAAAAGCAGGATTTTTTGGTTTTGCTGTAGTCATTTTTTCGCTCATTTATTTTTCCTCCTGAACTGACTGGACTGGAGATTCTGGGCCATCTGCCAGACCGGCGGCAACGGTCTGTCCGGCATCTACCTGGCCTTCCGCTGGGCTTTCCGTCAAAGCGTGGAATACATCTTCCAAAGAATTTCGCTGAATTGCCATTTCGTAGAGGTCAAAACCTTTTTCGGCAAGTTTTTTGAAAACTGCCGGTCTGATTTCACAAGCACCTTTCACAGAAACCAAAACTCCGTAAACTTCCGCACTTCCCGAAACAAGGGAATCGGCAGAGGTCTGAGTAACAGAATCAACATTATCGACAGTTTTCAGAGCCGTAGAAATATCATCAAAAGAAGCCCCTCCAACAGTCATTTTAATTGCAATTTCGTGGCCAAAACGTTCCTTGAGTTCATCAATCGGGCTATCGGCAACAAGTTTTCCGCCAGAAATGATGATGGCACGACTGCAAAGTGTTTCAACTTCGCTCAAAATGTGGGTAGAAACAATTACAGTTCTAGTTTTTCCAATTTCGCGGATTATAGCCCGGACATCTTCAACCTGGTTCGGGTCCAAGCCAGAAGTCGGCTCGTCCAAAATCAGGATTTCGGGATCGTTCATGAGAGCATGAGCAAGTGAAACACGCTGACGATTACCGCGGGAGAGTTCGGCAATATTTTTGCTCATAACTTCTTTTAATCCACATTCCTGACAAAGAAGGGGAACTTTTTCATCAGAATTTTGACCATGCATTTGAGCAATGTATTTCAAATAATCTTCAACAATCATGTCTCCGTACAAAGGAGCTGATTCCGGCATATAGCCAATTTTTCTTTTTGCTGCAACAGGATTTTCAGAAATATCGATTCCGTCAATTGTGATTTTTCCGTCTGATGGCGAAAGAAATCCCGTTATCATTCGCATTGTTGTGGTTTTGCCAGCGCCGTTAGGTCCAAGAAGTCCTACAATCTGACCTGTTGGAATGGAAAAGCTGACATCATTTACCGCACGAAAAGCCCCGAAATTACGGGATACGTGGGAAACTTCAATCATTTTTGAGTCCTCCAAAAAATTCTATATCTATAATTCTTAAATATAATATAAAAACAATCGTAAGGGAAATTTTGTTACACATAGAATGGTTCTGAAAAAGGTCGCTGGAAAAAAAAGCTAATCTCATCATCAGAAGGTAGAAACAAAACTGAAATTAAAAACAAATCCCTGAGTTCTAGGATAAAAAGCCGTTTTTAATTCAAAACTAAGAATTTCTGATGAAAGGAATCCCACCGAAGACGATGCATCTACATTCACAAGCAGATAAATATTATCATTAATGTACGTTTGGCTGAAAATGTCCATAAAATAATTTTCGCGGCGGACGTCCGGGAGTTTTACCAGGCGGGTATCGTAATCCAGCCTAAAATCATAGCCGGCTTTTATCCCAATCCTGCTAAAATACAAAAGCAAAGGCGAAAAACCGTCGTGAATTTCCCAGCCCAGCAGGAGGATTTCAGGATTTATTTTAAGGGCGGTACCTGCGTTATTCAAAAGTTCTGCGGAAATGGAAGATGGCAGACTCAGAACAAAGCCATTTTTCATTTGAAGGGGATTCAACCCAGGAATTTCAATTTTTCCAAGCAGGCCGACATTCATCTGGCTCACATGCAGAAGCAAAAAATTGTAATCCTTTTCAGCTGCTTCCTGGCTATAAAGCTGGCCGTCAATAGTCGTCCCAATTTTGCTATAAATGACATCTTTTTCAGGCTTAACCTGACGGTAGGAATACAAATCCCAAAAAGCATAAAACCTTGCCCCTGCAGAAAAACCGCATTTTTCATAAGGAGAAATTCCATATTGGTGGATATTTGAATAAGTCCCGGTCGCATCCACCTCAAACAAATCATAAGAATTTTCAAAAGATGGCCAATTAGACAGGCTTTTGTAATCATCAAAATACTGGGCATCATAATAATCGGTTGAAGCAGAATAATAAGTTTGCAGGTCAACTGTAACCTTACCCACATTCAAATCCTGGGGCATAGTCCACGAAGTTCCTGCCATCGCCTCAAAATTATACTGACCGTCCATATTAAACTTAAACAAAGAACCAACTTTTATATCTACCGGGGTGGAAGTATTTTCAAAAAAAGTGGCAAAAGATTTGTCTTTTTTAAAATTTCTGGCCTCCAATTCCTGCTGATACTGAAAACTCGTCGGAGCGTTTATAGCCGTCGTAAAAGTCAAAGGAAGATATGTCCAGCCAGCCGAAATCGTAAATTTATTATTCATAAAAGGATCTGAATGACTCGTCAAAGAAAGTCCCAGCCCTGGCCATTTACTCGCCCCATTTTCCAGGGAAAGTTTTCTGATTGGCCAAAATGGAATGGCATTCAGCGGAAACATATATTTTAGAGGATAATATTTTGAAAGTTCGTGACCATTTAAATCATTTTTAGAAAAATTGATTGCAGGCTGGTTGTAAGAATAATCGACAGGGGAATTTTTCTGCAAAGTTCCTTCTTCAAATTCCAGATTTTCGCTAAAAATACAGCACAAATCATTGTGATTAAGTTTTTTGGAAGCGTAATACAAGATTTTTCCCTTCAAATAAGGAGAATTTGCCCCACCATACAAATTATTTTTTTGCAAAAAGACTTTTTCTATCTGGTAATTTTGATTCAGGGTCATGTAACCCATTTTTGTAAAATCGCCAGGCTGATTTGTGACATATTCAAAGATGTAAAGAAAATCGGAGGGGTCATTTTTTCTGGCTTTTGAAGTACTGTGATTTACAAGTCGAAGTGATGAAAAATTGATTTCCCGACCGTCATGGGATTTTATGCCCCAGAAATTTTCGCCGCCCTGGTGGGCCACTTCTTTCCCGGCAAAATCCCACTGAGCCAGAGTTTTTTTACCCTTTTTTGTAATTATGTATGATAATTTTCCGCCGCCTGCCGCACAAAGGGCCGACGGAATGACATTTTTTTCAAAAGATTTTTCAAAAAGCAAAATGCTGTCATCTTCATCATCTGGCAGGGAATAAATTTGAATTTTGGGATATTTTTCATCAACATTCACCCCAGCCAGCAGATTTTCGCCATCAGTTGACAAAATAATAGCCGCATCCCGCAAACTAAAGTCGTAATCTAAAAATTCCCGTTCCCGCAAATCATAAATTCTACAACAATCCTGATAAAATTCTTCCCGACTTTTAGACATTTTGTAAGAAATAACAAGAAATTGCCCGTCTGGCGAAAGTTTTATTTTATCAATTTTATCAGCCCAAAATAAAAGCTGGCGTAATTTTGATTTATTATTGAGATCAAAAAGCGAAACTTCGTGGCGGTGGCCGTCATACCAGACAATTCCATAATCAGAATATAAAACCTGCTGATAAAGCCCCTCCTGGTCGTTCGGAAAAATTGAAGTGACAGATTTTTCCAGCTCAAGCATGAGATCTAAATCGGAAGGAAGGGGAACAGAATCCTTAAAATCTTCCCAAAGAGAAAAAAGGGATTTTCCGTAAACCAGGTAAATAATTCCAGGCTGAAAAAACAAGTGAAGGGAGCCCGATTTTTGCCAGTATTCTTCAAATTTCTTATAACCGTAGAATTGAATCAGATAAGCAGTAAATGCGGATGTTGCGGCGTAAAGCAAGTCGTTTCCCGGGTAATTTTCGTAAGTAACAGAACATTCAAAATATGATGGAAAAGATTTTTCAAGTTTAGCCTGGGACAAAATCTGAAGAAAATAGCCGTCATTAAAACGCCCCTGAGAAAAATTTTCGCCCACAAAGGTGGACTTCCCGCTCTGGTAGGGAAATTCATCACCGTCCAAGGTGGACTTCCCGCCCTGAGGGAGAATCTGTTCACCAGCCCCGGAATTTTCCTCGCCCGCCTGGAAAATTCCTCCATCATCAGCCCAAAAAGCCCTGCCTTCAATAAACGAAAACGGCACATTCAAAAGCGAAACCGGAGCATACTGTTCGCCCACAATCGTAGAAATAAACTGATTAAAAGGACTTCTGATTGCCCCAGCCACCGCCTTATAAACTTCGTGATAAAAAAGCCCCAAAAGCCCATCATCAAAATAAGTCTGATTATCAGCCGGGACAGAATCAAAAATCACAATTCTATTGTAGGGAGATGGAGTGTAAGTAACCGAAAGAGTGTCAGAATCCGGCGAAATCACAACCGGCATTCTAAAATCATTTTTAAGACCACAGGATTGCTTGGCTTTTTCAAACAAAGCATCAGCATGATTTACCAAAAAATCCGCCGTCACCTTGCTTTCCTGGGGAAAAAGAATATCAAAATATTTAGTCTGAACTACGTAAATTTTTCTAGGACGCGACATAACACTCTCTGCTCCATTTAAAACAAAGAGTGTTACAAAAGAAAAAA
>CAVFQN010000167.1:0-7185 GCA_963624615.1 Treponemataceae bacterium
ATCAGCAGGCCTGGTTCTGGATTGCGGTCGGCGTCTTTTTGATTACTGTGATGATTTTGATTATTCTTTTAACTTCTTACAGTCATAAAAAACGCCAGTTACTTCTTGAAACAAAAATTCAGATGGCGACGGTTGAATTGCAGATGGCAAAAGATGATTCTGATCGTCTGCTTAAAAATATTCTGCCGGTTTCTATTGCCGAGCGAATGAAGGGGCTGGACGGTGAAAAAACTATTGCCGACACTTTTGATAATGTAACTGTTCTTTTTTCTGATATTGTCGGTTTTACTAAAAAAACAAGTTCAGCTTCTGCCGAAGATATTGTAAGGTCTCTGAACGATTTGATTTCGCGTTTTGATAAAAGGGCTGCCAGTATGGGAGTCGAAAAAATCAAAACTATCGGCGACTCTTACATGGCTGCCTGTGGTGTTCCTGCTAAAAATGACAAGCACGCCGTAATCATGCTTAAATTTGCTATTGGAATGTACAAAGACCTGGCTGCTTATAATAAAACTGCCAAAATTAAATTTAATATCCGCATTGGCCTGAATTCTGGAAAAGTTATTGCCGGGGTTATCGGCCAGAATAAATTTATTTATGATATTTGGGGCGATACGGTAAACGTTGCCAGCAGAATGGAATCTTGCTGCAAGCCGGGGCATATTCGCTTTACTGAATCTGTAAAAGAAAATCTGGAAAAAAATCATGTTGCTTTTAAGTACAGAAGCGAAGAGCGAAATGTTAAGGGGAAAGGTCTGATGATGACCTACGAAATTCCTGAGGAATAAGATGAAAGATAAACTTGTTTTCGATAAAGTTCCTGGAAATTGGGAAGAATTTTTGCCTTTGGGAAATGGCCGCCTGGGTGCTATGGTAAAAGCCCACCCTTGTAACGAAGTAATCCAACTGAATGAAGAAGGAATCTGGTCGGGCGGCCCCATTGACCGGGTAAATCCTGATACTCAAAAATATTTGCCAGAAATACGCAGACTCGTGAAAGAGGGTAAGGTGATGGAAGCCCAGGAATTGGGGTTTCAAGCTATGTCTGGAACTTGTTTTAATGAAAGAGTTTACCAGACCGCCGGAGAATTCCGCCTGGATGTTTTTTCTGCCGAAAATTTCGGGATTGAATGTGGATTCCCCCTTCAACACAAAGTTCCCCAGGTTTATCTGGACACTTACAGGGCGGAGTTAAATCTTTCTGAGGCCTGCTCCCTGGTCACCTATTGTGACGAAAATGGGGTAAAATTTTCGCGTCGTACCTGGGTTTCTGCCATTGATGATATGATTTTTGTCTATCTGACCGCTTCCGAAAAGGGAAAAATCAATTTCAGGGCTTATTTGGATAGAGGAATTTGGGTTGATAATATCCGGGCTGAAGACGGCTTGATTTTGCTTGAAGATAATCACGGAATTCCTTTCTGCGTGGGAGCCGGCCTTTCTGCCCAGGGCGGGAAAATTGGTACCAGAGGTTTTTGTCTTACCGGCCAGGCTTGCGACCAGGTTCTTTTTTATATTGATATAAGGGCCTGGCAGTGGAATAAAAAGGCTACCACGCCAAAAGGCTACCAAAAGTCTATCAGAAAAAATATCTGGACTCCTTTATGTAAAGAAAAACTCTTGAAAATGAGGAATTTTATTGAATGTCATGGCATTTCTGTTGCAGCAGAAGATTTGTTTGCCTGGCATTTGGAGGAATATAAATCTTATTGGGATAGGGTGGATATTCAGATTGGAGAGAAAAGTGACGCCGAGGGGGCTAATGTAGACATCGAGGGGGCGAAAGTTGATACCGAGGGAGGAAAAACAGACCTCCATGGCTTTGCCAATTTATCTACTCCAGTCCTGCTGAAATCTGCTTGCAGAGAAAATACCCCTCTCGTAAATCTTTACGCAAATTTTTCCCGCTATCTTTTGATTTCCGGCAGTCGAAAACCTGGCAAACTTCCGACAACCCTGCAGGGGCTTTGGAATTCTTACATGGATCCGCCTTGGGGCAGTAAATACACAATCAACATTAATACCGAAATGAATTACTGGCCGGTTAATATTGCTTCTTTGAGCGAATGCGAAATCCCAATGTTTGATTTGTTGGAACGGGCCTATCCTAATGGCTGCGATGTTGCCAAGCGAATGTACAATTGCCGGGGCTATGTTATTCATCATAATACAGATTTTTGGGGGGATGCTGCTCCTCAGGACAACTGGCTTCCGGGAACTTATTGGGTTTTGGGGGCTGCCTGGATGGCAACTCATATTTGGGAACATTTTGAATACACCATGGATCAAAAGTGTCTTTCCAGATATTACTATTTGATGCACGAAGCCTGCCGCTTTTTTGTAGATTTTCTCCAGCCTTGTGATTTAATTTCGCTAGATGGAAAACCTTACCTTGTAATTAATCCTTCTGTTTCGCCGGAAAATTCTTATGTGACCAAAGCTGGCCAGGTTGGTGCTTTTGCCGAAGGCTGCGAAATGGACAATATGATTTTGGACCATCTTTTTTCATCTTGTCTTAAAGCTTATAAAAATTTTTCTGACCTTTGTTGTGATAAAAATGGCAAAAAATATGATGATTCTGATTTTTCTGATTTTGAATATGTCTTAAACCATCTTAAAAAGCCTGAACTGAATAGTGATGGTTCTTTGATGGAATGGAATACCGAAGTTCCCGAAGTTGAACCTGGTCACCGCCATGTAAGTCATCTTTATGGACTTTACCCGGGCCACACAATCAGCCTGGAAAAAAGTCCAGAACTTGCCCAGGCCGCAAAAAAAACTTTGAAAAAACGTCTGGAAAACGGTGGCGGTCATACTGGCTGGAGTCAAGCCTGGATTATAAATTTCAGGGCCCAGTTGCAGGAAGGAGATGCGGCACTGGATGCAATTGTGAAAATCCTTTCTCATTCAACCCTGCCAAATCTTTTGGATAATCATCCTCCTTTTCAGATTGACGGAAATTTTGGTTCTCTGGCTGCAATTATGCGTATGCTGGTTCAAAGTGATTTTGATGAAAATGGCAATGTGAATGTAAAATTGTTACCAGCCCTCCCTTCCGAAAAAGCCTGGCAGCAAGGTTCGGTAAAAGGCTTGCAGATTAAGGGTGGCTACACAATCTCTTTTGACTGGAAAAACGGGCTGGCCGAAAATGTCATTCTGCAGCCTGGCAAAAATGCAATTGCAAGAGCCAGGGTGAAGATTTAGGGACTTTCTAAAAAATGTGGATGCAAAGCATGTAAATTGCCGTTCCGCCGAAAATGCTTATCAGGGAGTTGCGTTTCCACAGGTGCAGACCGATTGTTGACGCAACCCCGATAATGTATGGCAGAGAATTGTGTAAATCGATTTTTGCCGCCTGGTCAATTTTTGTTACAAAATTAATGTCTTTCAGGCAGTAAAATAAAAGGGCTGCCATAACCATTGGCGGTATGTATTGTTCGATAAAGGTTATGATTTTGGGCGGATCTTTTTTTGAAAAAAGGATAAAAGGAAAAGCCCTTTCTATGAGGATTATTATTCCTGCTGCAAAAATCACGATTAAGGCTTTAGTTAGACTTGTCATTTTTATCCTCCTTCCTGCGTTTTGTAAT
Organism: Treponemataceae bacterium; assembly: GCA_963624615.1. Lineage (GTDB taxonomy): Bacteria > Spirochaetota > Spirochaetia > Treponematales > Treponemataceae > Treponema_D. The sequence goes on from CAVFQN010000167.1 coordinate 3,591, forward strand.
TAAAATTGCCGCAATTCCTGCACTCAAAGAAACTAAAAGGATATTGCTGCTGGAAATAATTCCAACTTTCATCAAAATTATTGCAATAATCGTAGTCACTGTTCCTATGATGATTGGTCCCCAGTCTTTTGTTTTTAAAATCTGTTCGACAGTCATTACTGCAAACAAGGCTGTGAGCGAAAAATCAACGCCGGCAAAATCAAAAGGAATAAATTGTCCTGCAACCGCCCCAATCAAAGTTCCCAAAACCCAGTAGCTTTGATCCAAAAGCCCGATTGTTCCATAAAATTGCCCGGCAGACAGGCCTTCCGGCGGGTCAAGTGTTGTCTGCAGGGAATATGTTTCATCGGAAAGTGAAAAAATAAGGTAAAATTTCCACTTGCCGGTATTTTTAAATTTTGTGATTAAAGAAAGCCCGTAAACGATATGTCTGATTCCGACAAGGGTCAGGGTAATTAAAATTGTGTGAAGAGGAGTGTTTGCTGCAAATAATCCTATGGCAACAAATTGTGATGCTCCGGAATACATAATCAGGCTGGAAAGGGGAGAAAGCCACCAGGGGTAGCCTGCATTTACGACAACCAGGCCAAATGCAATTCCCAAAGTGATGTAGCCACATAAAACCGGCAGGGTAACTTTAAAAGCTTGTGAAAGACATTTGTTGTTCATAAGGGGATTATACATTTTTTGGGGAAAGTTTACAAATATTAAAGTTTTTTAATCTTGATGAAGAAGGGGTGGAAAAAACTTTGCCCGGTAAGGTTTACAGCCACCAAGCGTGGAGCGGTTTAGCCTCCGCAGGGCTCCTCCGGCAGGAGACCGAGGAGGCCGAGCGCTAGCGAGCCGCGGAAGGCTTGTAGGTGTCAGATTCTTGCTAAAAATCTACCTCTGTATATTGCATAAATCCATAAAAATCATTATTATCTTTGTTACGTATTTAGACTTTAGGTGTAGTGGTATTTAATCCCCGTTCTATAGCATTATCCGGTCTTTTTACTAGTCTTTTGCAGCGAGGATTATGTTTCCTTTTTCCCCTGCATCTGGCGGTTACAAATTGAATCATTTTAATAGAGGTATTATATGTACGCAACTATTGAATTTAAGGGCAAGCAGTACAAAGCTGAAAAAGACGTTGTCCTTACAGTTGATAAGCTTGATGCTGAAAAGGGTACAAAAATTGACATTGATACAGTTCTTTTGGTAAGCGATGGAGACAAAATCAGTGTTGGAACTCCTTATGTAAAAGGAGCTAAAGTTACTGTAGTTGTAGAAGAATCTTTCCGCGACAAAAAAGTTTTGGTTTTCAAATACAAGTCAAAGAAAGATTATCACCGTTTGATTGGTCACAGACAGCAGTACACAAAAGTACGTGTTGAATCAATCACACTTGCTTAATAGACTTTAGATAGGAGATTACTATGGGAAGAACACGTGGTGGATCTGGTGCAAAAAACGGACGCGATTCAAATCCAAAAAACTTGGGTATTAAAAAATATGCTGGGGAATCTGTAACTGCAGGTTCAATCATTCTTAAACAGCGTGGAACAAAGTTCTATCCTGGCGACAATGTTAAAAAAGCTGGCGATGACTCTTTGTTCGCTACAGCAGACGGAAAGGTAGTTTACGGAGAACGTAATAACCACAAAGTTGTTTCTGTTGAAGCTGCTAACTAAGCATAGTTTTAGCTAGAATTAAATGCCCGGTTTGACGAAAAATCTGCCGGGCTTTTTTTATAGACTTGTCCATTATGGACTTGTCCTTTACTGGGTATGGAGTTTTTGTATGATTGGTTTTGCTGATGAAGCGTTAATTGAAGTTCGCTCTGGAAATGGCGGAAATGGCTGTGTGGCTTTTCGTCGTGAAAAATATATTCCTCATGGTGGGCCGAATGGCGGTGATGGTGGAAAGGGCGGTGACGTCATTTTTACTGTAAAGCGTAATTTGCGTACGTTGGCAAAATTGCGTCATCAGCATTGTTTTAAGGCAAAAAATGGCGGGGATGGCCAGGGCTGGAACCGTTATGGGGCGGATGGGGAAGATTGCGTAATTCCCCTTCCTCCAGGAACTACTATCCGCGATGCCGAAACTGACGAAATTATTTATGATTTTTCGAAGGCAACTGGCGATGAGCAGTTTACTTTTTTGACTGGCGGAAATGGTGGCTGGGGTAATGTGCATTTTAAAACTTCGACAAATCAGGCACCTCGGCATGCAAATCCCGGGCAAAAAGGCGAAACCCGTTTTATTAAGCTTGAACTTTCGATTATGGCCGATGTTGGCCTGGTAGGTTTTCCAAATGCCGGAAAATCTTCTCTCCTTACTTATTTTACAAACGCCCGGCCAAAAATTGCTCCTTATCCTTTTACGACAATTATTCCAAATCTTGGTGTGCTTCGCATTGATGATGAAAATGATATTGTCATTGCGGATATTCCGGGAATTATTGAAGGGGCAAGTGAAGGTTTGGGGCTTGGAGATACTTTTTTAAAGCATATCACCAGGACTTCCTGCCTCATCTTTATGATTGATTGTTCTGATGAAAATTACCTTACCGCTTATGATACCCTTTGCAGCGAACTTGCAAATTATTCTGATGATTTGATGGAAAAGCCTAGAATTGTCCTTTTGAATAAGATTGATATGGAAGGGGCCTACGACAGGGCTGTTGAACTTGCGGAAAAAATCAGAAGGGCTGAACCGGAAACTTCTGTAATTCCTGTTTCTGTGATGGAAGGGCGGGGAATGAAAGATGCCCAGCGTCAAATTGTAAATCTTGTAAACGAAAAAGAAAATCGTAATCAAAAAGAAGATAATTTTGCTCCAGATGCTGGCCAGAATGGCAGTTCTTTTATGGCTTCTCGGGCTTATATTGATGATGACGATGAAAATATCCAATATCCGGGGAGCCAGCAATGAGAATTGCGATTTTAGGCGGAAGTTTTAATCCTCTCCACGTTGGCCATACAATGCTGGCAGAAGCGATGATAAAAGAATATGGCTATACCAAGGTTCTTTTTGTTCCTACCTGCATTCCTCCCCACAAGGAAATAAAAGATGGGGCAACAACTTTGCAGCGGCTGGAAATGCTGGAGGCTTTTTGTTGTTCGGAAGGTCGTGGCTATTTTGAGGTGGACGATTGCGAAATCCGGAGGGGGGGCGTTTCTTACACCTACGACACTTTGCTTTATATTTTGGAAAAATATTCTGGCAAACTAGAAGGAAAGCCTGCCTTGCTGATGGGCCAGGAAATTGCGGCGGAATTTGATAAGTGGAAAAATCCCGATTTGATAGCAAAAATGGCGGATATTTTTATTGTTCCTCGTTATCCTGATTATGCTACGCTTAAAATGAAATTTGAAAAAAATGCTGATTCTCTTGCCGGCCACAAAAATCAGCCGACTGGGGATTATAAGGGAGATTTTTCGATAGATTTTGATGAAAAATCTTTTAGGTATTCATATATTTTATTAAAGGAACCTATGCTGCCTGTTTCTTCTACAGAAATAAGGGCTAGAATCGCAAATAATCGGGGCTTTAGATACCTTGTTCCTCAAGCGGTTTTTGAATATATTTTGAATAATGATTTGTATAAAGT
>CAVFQN010000168.1:0-3181 GCA_963624615.1 Treponemataceae bacterium
ATTAGAAAAGTACTCCGAGTATCTTTATTCATATGGCTGGTTGGAAGATTATTTATACAATCCTTCAAATGATAAAAGAATTGATTATGTTTTATATAACATGAATGAGGCACAGAAACTAAATCCTCGCGACATCTGGCCTCAATACTGGACTGCATATTTTCAAACTGATAAAGCCATATATTCAAATAAAAAATCTGATTACAAAAAAGCACTAAAAACTTGGGAAGAACTTTTGCAGAATGATTTATTGTACGCAAGTCCGGTTTTAAAACTTACTTATCAAAAAATGGCACTTTGTCATGAAAAACTTGGGAACAGCCAAATGCAGCAGTTTTATCTGGAAAGAGAAAAAAAAGTATCAAGCTTGTTAGATTTTGACTATAAAAACTACGTTTATTTTGGGTATTAAGCCACTTTAATTCACCACATTGCTCGGCTTTCCCGCAAGCCAGGCTTTGAAATTTTCCAATGCAATGTCCATAAGTCTTTGGCGAGTTTCTCTTGGGGCCCAGGCAATGTGTGGGGTCAAAATGCAATTTGGACAGTCGAGTAGAGAACAATCCGGTAACATCGGCTCAGTTCCAATAACATCCGCTGCGTAGCCTGCAATTCCCCCAGTTCTCAAACATTCTGCTAAATCTTTTTCTACAACAAATCCTCCTCTTGCAGTGTTAATCAAATATGCTGACTTTTTCATCAATGCAAGGCTTTCTTTATTGATGATATTTTTTGTCTGGTCGGTGAGTGGGGCGTGGAGAGAAAGAATATCAGATCTTTTTAACAAATCTTCAAAAGAAACAAATTCCGGCATTCCTGGCTTTTTAGTTCTGGTATTGCAGATAATTTTCATACCAAATGCTCTGCCGATTTCTGCAACTTTTGAACCTATGCTGCCATAGCCAAAAATTCCCAGGGTTTTGCCTGCCAATTCGAACAAAGGTTCTTTCCAATAAACAAAATCAGGGGATTTTATCCAGTCACCTTGATGAACGGAATTATTATGCAAGGCTACATGATTTGAAAAATATGTGATTAAAGCAAAAACGTGCTGGGCAACAGCATTTGTAGAGTAGGCTGGAATATTTGTTACGACAATGCCACGTTTTGAGCAGGCAGGTAAATCAATCACATTGTAACCAGTCGCACAAACACCAATATATTTTAATTTTGGAGCCGATTTTAGAATTTCTTCTGTAATTTGTACTTTGTTAACAAAAATCGCATCGGAATCACCGATGCGATTTACAACTTCGTTTGGACTTGTTCTATCGTACAAAATTACATCTGCTAATTCTTCAAAAGGCTTCCAAGATAAATCACCAGGATTATCTGCGTGAGCATCAAGAATAGCTAATTTCATTTTTTTATCCTAGAACATCGACACCGCAAGAAGTAATTGCACTGTTAATTGCATCTTCAGCACCTGCATCATCATAATCAACAAGAACTTGAGATTTTTCGCAATTTGCAACGCAATTTGTTACACTTGCAACAGCAGCTACAGCAGCCTGAACTTTGCTGGCAGTTCCATCATCAAACATCCCAACTACATATATTTTTTTCTGCATCACAATGCTCCGTTATCTTTAGTCCCATAATTATAACTGAGATGTATTTTTTTTTCAATTGAATAAATTTTTAATCTACTTCTGTACAATTTTAAAAGATTATTTTTCAATTTAAGGCATTACTTTGTTTCAGCTTTATTTTCTGAATTGATAATTCCAAGAATTTTCTTTTCATTAAACATATGCATACAAATTCCACCAACTGCACAACAAATTGCTGCTACAATTGCAACCACTCGGTAGCCATATCCGCTGCCTTCACTCGCACGAATTGTGGCAAGGGAAGTAAAAAGCAACATTGCAGCGGACTGTCCCAGCTTCATTGCAAAGGTTCGGGCTGCATAAAACATTCCAGAACGGTTTTCACCAGTTATGATTTCGTCAGATTGGGCAATATCGGCGATAATTGCCTGTGGACAAATCCCGAAAACTGCCATTGGGAAAGAGCCCAAAACAACAATCAAAACTGCCTGAATTACAACAGGGATTTTTAAACCAGGTCCGCTTATTCCTGTAAGTCCAAATGTTATAAAAAATCCGATAAAAGCTGCAACCAAAAGTTTTTTCTTGCCAAAAGAACGAGCTAGTTTTGTGATAAAAGGATAAAAAAACAGGGATAGGGCTGTAAGTCCGATGAACATTGGTGTGGAAATAGCTTCATCAAACTTTAGCAGGGAAGTTACAAAGAATGGAAGACCTGTCTGGAAAAGTGTTAAACCCAAAAAATAAATTACATCCTGAACTACGAAAATGCGAAAATCTTTGTTTTTAAAAGTTTTTGCCAGAGATTTGAGCATTGGGGTATCGCATGGTTTTGCATCACAATAATCAGTTTCTTTAAGAAAGATTGCTGGAACTAACATACAAATTGTCGCAAAAATTGACAAAATGATAAATGTAAGCCGCATTGCAGGAACTCTAGACATTCCACCACCAATAAATCCTCCCCAAATAACTGGTGCAACATATCCGATGGCTGTACCAACAATAAATGTCAGGGAAATACAAGTGGACAATTCCATTTTTTCATCTTGTGAATGAGTAAGTTCTGCAAGAAGGGAAGTGTAAGGAGTGCAGTAACAAGTAATTGCAATATAATACAAGGCGATAAACAAAAATAGCCAGAAAACGTTGATTCCGGAAACTCCATTTACAGGAGCACAAAAAACAAGGACAAAAATCAGGCCAAGTGGAATGGCTGAATATCGCATAAATGGAATACGACGGCCAAGTTTGCTTTTACATTTGTCAGACATATTTCCAATCAGAGGATCGGTGATGGCGTCAAGAATTCGACCGCCTGCCGAAATAAGACCTATGATTGTTAAAACTCCAAAAATGACGCGGCCGTCTGGAATCAGTTGCGTCATTCCCTGGTCAATGGCTTCCTGGCTGGGCTGATAAAAATAAACCAGCCAGGAACCGATTAATCCCGAAATAATTGACCATCCTAACTGTCCGATGGCATAGACCCACATTTTCCCCTTAGATAAAGTTTTCATTTTTTCCTCCTGAGCAATGAGAAACGCGAGCCGTGTCGGAGCGTTTCATCGCTGTGATATATTGAACATTTTGAAAAAGCGAAAGCGTTTCAAAATGTACTTCTGAGC
>CAVFQN010000168.1:3191-3629 GCA_963624615.1 Treponemataceae bacterium
TCTGAGCAATGAGAAACGCGAGCCGTGTCGGAGCGTTTCATCGCTGTGATATATTTAAGGTTCAAAGTTCCCTTAATTTTTTATCCCCTGAATGATTATTTTTGAAAGAATTTCCAACTGACTTTTTCCGCTTATAATTTCGTCCATTTTCAGCATATTTCCGCTTAAACTTAGTTTCTGGCAGGTGCTGAAAAATGAATGCATAAGCGAAAAATACAGGGAATTTTCATATTTCTTAAAATCTTGCCTGATTGTGTTATCCTCCAGCCCCTTACTAATGGCTTTTGTGACAAGATTTTGCACAAAAGTGATTATGCTTTCGTAATCGGCAAGCCTTTCTTTTGAAATATTTGTCCGCACCGCATAAGAATCAAAAAAATAAATAAATCGTAAAAAGTCCTGGGAATTTTCGTAAAGTTTGATAAATTCATCAAAAAT
>CAVFQN010000168.1:3639-6686 GCA_963624615.1 Treponemataceae bacterium
CCTTAATTTCTTCGATTCCTGTCAAATTTTCATAATTTTCAGATGTAAGATCTGGCAAAATTGCTTCTTTTTCACGTTCCCAAGCCCAAATCACCGTTCTGATTGCAATTTCATCTTTTGTTTCGTAATAGCGGTACAAAGACGCTACACCGATTTCTGCTTTTTTTGCAATATCGGTCATAGCAATTGTGTCGATTCCCTTTTGTGAAAAAAGACAAAAGGCCGACTGTAAAATCCGGTTCATTCGGCTGGTCTTCATTTCGTCTTTTTCTTCAATAAATTTTTCTTTAGCAGTCATAAAATCCTCTTTTTATAGGCATCTCTAAAATTTAGAGGCTCCCTTGCAAAAAAAAGTTACCTTTTGGTGTTTTTTCCACATAAAAATCTAAATATCAGATTTTCCCATACCTACAGCCGCTTTTACAGCATTGTAGGCCCCATCATAAATCCCATCTTTTTTATTTCTGATGATAGAATTACACATTCCGCAAATCACACTCGGGTCTTGCAAAATCATTTCAAGCATGGAACAAGCATATTCAGGACTTTCACATTCCTGAGTGCCATCGCCAATTTCGGCAGAATGAATTGCCCCCCACATTTCGTGGCCGCCAACTCTTTTTATAAAAAGTTTTGGAACAGGATAAAAAGCCAGTTCGCTAGGTTTTGTCACCAAAATATCAGCAGCCCTGATTAAAAGATTTGTGATGTAAACCGCTGCAAAAATATCTTTATTACAAAAAGCGTGAATTCCTGTCGAAGAAAAATCATCATTCCCAGAAATTGCCTTGTTTGCAAACAAAACTTCCTGGTCCCAGTCATCAAAATGGGTATGGCACAGGCTTTTATCAGCCAATTCTGGAATTGTATTTTTCATATTTTCCCAAACATTCTGATAATCTCCACAGTTCACGTAAATTGCAGCTTTTTTCTGATTTACATAAGGCAGCAGGGCTTTTATGATTTTTGCAAAAAATTCCCCTTGGGCTCCGGCTCCGCCTATTGTCAAAAGAAAACGCAGGGGCTTTCCATTTCTTGCCCGGTTTATTCTCTTGTCGCAATCTTCTTCTATATTTTTCACCATTTCATCATCAATATAGTGTCCTGTATACAAAATCTGATTTGCAGGAATAGGATTAAGGATTTTTCCATCAACAAAACCATGCAGACTCCTGTAACCAAAATAGGCGTTGTAAGTCTGAACTGTGTGGAGTGAACCTTGGGCAAGGTGCAAAGCCATGGGCCAGTTATCGGGAATAGCGTTTACGACGTTTTTCATTCCGGCGTGAATGGCAGCCTGGGCCGGCCAAACGTGAGTCGCAATTAGCGGAGTGTCTTTTGGAATCTGATGGAAAATCGGTGTCATAAGTTCTGCGTTTTTCTGATCGCCTGCATTGTACGAAAGTTTTTTAAAACCTTCGTAATTTAATGGTTCCCAGACAAGTTTATTAAAAAGTGAAAATTTCTGAGAAAGACGAGACCCCAGCGAATACAAATCATTTTGATAAGAAATAATTTTTGTGCAGGTCGTCTGTGGAAATGAATTCAAGTCCAGCCAGAGGGGAGTGTAGCCAAGTGAATGGGCGGCAGAAGCCATTGCCATAGAAATGCGGTAATGGCCAAATCCCATGCGGATATTTCCGATAATGATAGGCTTTTCAGGCATTTCAAGTTCTTTTTTGCCGAAATTTTCGTCAGAAATTATGATATTTTTTACGCCGAGTGGCCCTGTGATTACAGGATTATCGGCCAGAGCCAGGGGATATTCTGTAGTTCTGTCATCACCAAACTTTTTGATAAATTTTTTTTGTCCTTTTACCGCTTTTTTATAATCTTTTTTACTGATTTCATTTCCAAAAATTTCCATTTTTAACCTCCTGAGGATTTTTCCTTATTTTTCACTCAAATTCTTATTCAAATCTTCTATGAGCAGATAATGGTCTTTTCCAAGATTTATCTGCCCCTTATATTTTCCCGATTTTGAAAAAATCTCATAAAAATCCGCCCCAGTCTGCCTGAGTCCGAATTCATCATTTTTATATTTTTTCCAAAAATCCAAAATTTCCCCAGTAAGTTTTTCTTCTTCTGATGATGATTTTGCCGGGTCATCAGAATACATAAGCTGGCTGCCAAACAAAATATCAACTTTGGCAATCAGTTTTTTTTCTGCAAGACTAAGCCAACAATTTTCTTTGCGGATAAATAAAACATCTGGGTCATTTGAAAAAATCGTTTTGTTCCACAGGGAGTGGCCCAAGGTATCTTTTAAATTAAGATAGGCAGAATTTCTGCCATTCCAATTAAGTTTTTTAGAAAGAGAATTTTCCCACTTTTCATAAGTATCACAACCAATTCTCGAAAGTGGAAAATAATTAAATGAAAGTTCAAATGGCAATCCGCAGCCCAGATAAAAAACGGGCTTTCCAGCTTTTGTCTGGTGGCGGGAAGTCATTTTTTTTACCGCCCGCAAATAAAATTTGTAAGCAGCGTCACAAACCTGACCTTTTCCATAAAGCATTCCTGCATACAAAAAATCCAGCTTCAAATAGCGAAAGCCCCATTCATTTATGACTTTGTCCATAATCTGATCAAGATGATTTAAAACCTCATTATTGCTCAAATCCAGACAATAAAAAGAACCATTTTTTCCCCAAAGAGGATTAAAGCCTGCCACAAGGAGGCGGCCATTTTCCTTCCGCAAAAGCCAGTCAGGGTGATTTTTTGCAGTCTGACTTCTGGAATCAATAATAAAAGGGGCAAGCCAAAGTCCTGGAATGTAAGACTGATTTTCAATTTTTTCTGCAAGATTTTTTAAGCCCTGGGGAAATCGATCTTCCCGAAAATCCCAATCCCCCAGATTTTTTTCCCAACCATCATCAATTTGAAAAATCCGCGATGAAAAATCCCCTTTAGAAATAATATTTTGACTTTGCTTCAAGGCGGTCAAATCTTCCAAAATCAATTTTTCATTTATATTCGCATAGTGATTGTACCAGCTTTCCCAACCGCCCGGATTTTTCCTTAAATCCTCAATTTTTTCAAAGTGA
>CAVFQN010000169.1:0-5550 GCA_963624615.1 Treponemataceae bacterium
CTAATACCGATAAGTCACCCCTGCCAAAATTGCTGCCAGTTTGTCCGGATTTTTGCAATCGAGGGCTGCCTGAAGGGAAAATTCCAGGTGGGTGGTCGGCTGGTATGTGAGTGCAAGAGCTGCCGTCTGGGAATTATCTGAAATTTTTGACTGGGAAGGACCGTAAAAAAGATAGGTGGCGGACAGGGAAAGTGCGTCGGTAATGTCGTAGGAGGCAAAGGCGAAAAGTTGCAGGCGGTCGGCAAAAGGATTCCAGAGAGATTCGGCTTTGATCTGGAGGGAATGGTTTGAAGTGTCTGTCTGGATGCCAAAAATCTTTGTGAGGGAAAAAGAAATATTAAAATCGTCTTTGGAAAATCCATCGTTTTTGTCAAAAGTGATTGAAGAGCACAAATTGTAATCCAGATAAAGGGTGCCGTCAAAAGCAAGGAAGGCTTTTTGGGTGGAAAAATCTGTGGGGCTTAGGTAGCCGGCCTGGATTTGCTGAATGGGAGTAAAGTTTGTGAAAATCTGGACTCGTGCTCCTGCCCTGCCGTAGCGGGTGTTTAGGGCTGTGTCGAATGGGAAAATTGCAATGCTTTCGAGTGCAAGGTGATTTCCCAGTGGCATGTAGAAAGAGGCCATCCAGTCGGTGGAAGTACGGAAATCGGAAAGGGAGGATGATGAAAAGGAAGTGGATGTCGCTGAGGAGTCGCCACTGCCGGTCAAAAGCTCAAGGATTCTATCTTTTGTTAAAAAGGCTTCGTAGGGTGTTCCGGATTTTGCTTCCACGCTTGTAAAACTAAGGGAGGTGTCTTTTCTGTCTGGCGGATTGTTGGGGTCGGCTCCGAAAATTAAATCGCCGGCGTTGTAGTAAAGGCCGAAGCCCCAGCTGAGTGGCATTTTTCCCACTGTTAATTTTGCTTCCTGGTCGCAAAACCATGGCAGACGGGCTTTGAGGTAGGCTTTGTTCAAGGTGAGTGTGGCAAGGACGCCGGCCTTGGTAATGTCGGATTCGGGAATGGTAGACAGGGCCAGGCTGGCGTCAAAATAGGCTTTTACGATGGATTTTGCCTGGGTGTCGACTTTTAGATGGAGGTCGCTGCTTGTGATCCAGTTGTCTTTTTCCAGGGGGAAGTTGATTTTTGTACCGGCCAGGTCGTATTCGTTGGCGGTGTGGACGTAGCCGGAAGAAAAATTCAAACTGGCACCAGCTTTTGCCTGGGCGGAAAGAGGCTGGATAAAAAAGGCCTGGGTTAAAATGAATGGGATGGTAAAAAATATTGATTTTTTCATTTTTTTTTGAACTCCTGGAAGGTTTGCGCAAAGGATAGTAGGGGTAGCGGGCGGTTATTTCAATAACCGGCCGCTAAAGACCGCAGGCACACTATTTGTGTGCCGAGGACTTTGCAGGCGAAAGCCGGAACCCCGGATAGCCTGGTTTTTGTTCCGTACCGGCGGCAGCTGGTGCGGAACAAAAATGCGCCCAAATAAAAATTTTAATAATTTAAATTCGAAACGGTAAAAAGTTTTTCGTCCAAAGGCATGTCGAATTCGACCGCAGTTACGTACATGGTGGTTTCGCTGGATTTTTTCAAAAGATTTTGAGTGATGCTTTTCTGGGAAATCCAGTGGCCGTTGAAGTTTTTAAAATCGTAGGCATTGATTTCGTTCATGGCTTTACCGCTGGCAGAATAGTCAATTTCTTTTACCGTTGCGTAAGTTTTTTTGTCCAGCCACAATTCCTGTTTTTGATAAAGCTGTTTGCGGTTTTTGGCGGTCAGCATGACGTGGTAGCAGTCGAGGCCGTTGACATTTTCCTGGCCCAGAAGCTGGCCCGAATAATTGTTCAAAATGGAATTGTCGCCGGTTAAATCTTCGTAGGTAAAATCAGAGCCCATGATGGAATCTTTTAAAGCACTACCCTGCAGGCGGATGACTTCTTCGGCATCGGGATAGTAAAGATAAACTGAATCTTTGAGGCGGAGGATTTTTTGTCCGGCGTCTGGGCCTTCTGTTACGGTGATGAGGGTGTCTCCGTTTTTCTTTGAGGCACTTTCAAAATAATTGTAGGTTATTCCGAACTTGTCTTTGACTTCGATTTTAGCTGTCATTTTTGCTGTTTCGTAAAGTTCGTTTTTGTCGTAATTTTTCATGATTTCTTCAATTGAGGGGGTGGCTTCCTGTGCGAATGCAGCACCGGTGAAAATCATAAAAAGTGAAAGTGAGGTAAAAAGTGTTTTCTTCATAAAAAAATCTCCTTGTAAAAGTTTTAGTGCCCCTGAAACAAGTTCAGCACGATGTTTTTTTCGCTACCGGAACGAGTTCAGGGTAACGGACATTTCTAGTTTTCTGACCTTAAGGCTTCGGCTGGCTGAACTTTCAGCGCCATTCTTGACGGGATAATGCTTGCAATCACTGCGGTAAAAAATCCGATTGCAAAATATTCAAGGTAATATTTAAAATCCAGGTGAGGATAAAGCATTGTCTTGATGTTAAAACCGCTCATCGAAGAATCATAAACTGAACCTGCCATGTTGATACCCGTGTGTTCTGTAATTGTGATTACGATGGCAGAAAGAATTGAACCCGCCGTTGCCGCAATAAATGAAATGATGATAGTTTCCAAAAGGAAGAGGAAAACAATTGTGTGCCCTCCCATTCCAAGCGAAAGCAGGCTGCCGATTTCTTTTTTGCGTTCCATTACGCTCATCAAGGTGCTGTTGAAAATTACGATTGCCGAAAGCAGAAAGAAAATCAATGCCATTATTGAATACATTATGTCTGCATATTTGAACACTGCGTAAAGTGTGCTGCCCTTGTACCATGGCAAAATTTCATAATCTGCAATAGAAGGAATTTTTTTGATGTCGGCAAGAACTTTTTCGGTCAGCTGATTGTTTTCCCAGTCGTCTGTAACCACAAGAAGCTGGACTGCGTTTCCGTTCATTCTAAGCAGGTTTGAAAGGGTGTAAAAATCCATCAAAATGACGTTGCCCGAATAGTCGCTGTCTGCAAAATTTACAATCGCTGCAATTTTTACCGTACAGCCGTTGGTTCCGTTGCTGGCGGTGCGGGCCATGAAAGTAAATTTGTCTCCGGCATGCAAATCATATTTCTGGGCAAAGGCTCTGGAAACGATTACGTTTTTTCCGGCATTGCCATTTTTTACCAGGTCGACATCCCCTTCCAAAATCTGATTGTCTTTGTCCGAAAGATTGTAGCCGTTTACAAAATCAACTCCGTAGATTGGACAGGATTTTGTTTCGCCGTTTCTGTAGACTGCAACTGCCGTAGAAATTTTTGGCAGGACATTTACAACGTGCGGAATTTTTTTGATTTCTTCTATTACATCGCTGGTATTTTCAACGTAAAGATTGAGGGGCGTAATTCTTTCGTTTTCTGTGTAACGAGGATTTCTTACGCGGATAGCGCCCAGTTCGTTGTGGGTAAAATTATATTTCATATCATCAAGCGAACCGTATTCTGTGGCCATATTAATATCAATCAAAAGAGTAACCAGAAAAAGTGCGAGTCCTGCAAGGATTGTTCGTCTTTTGTTCCTGCGGATATTTTTCCATGCAAGCTGGAAAATGAATTTTAAATTACTGGCTTTTTTCATTTTGCTAATCCTCCCCTGCTATTGTTTTCTAAAGATTTCTGCAATTTCTTTTTTTGAAACGGAACGAGCCGGAATAAAGGCTGCAAGTCCCGAAATTACAAGGGCCCCTAAAGTTACGCGGATAAAACCGACTGGGTCCCATTCAGAGCGGACAATGTTGTTGATTCTAAATCCCATATCAACACCATCCAAAAGTGAACCAATGTTTATTCCTTTTGTGGTAAGGGGGATGTTTAAAAGGCAGGCGATTGTAAAGCCGATTATGCAGCCCACCAGGCCAAGGCAAACACCTTCCAGGGCGAAAAGTTTTTTGATGTAACCGCCGGAATATCCCATGGACTTAAGCATGGCGATTTCGTTTTTTCGTTCCAGGACAGACATCAGCATTGTGTTGCTGATTCCTACTGCCGCGATTATAAACAAGAAAAGCATGAGGGCGTTTGTGATAACTTTGTAGAAATTCTGCATTTGAATACTGTCCGCATTTATTTCACGCCAGGTTTTTGCTTCCATGTTTGTGCCGTCAAGGATTTTTGATGATTGCAAATCTTTTTGGAGTTTTGCAACATTCGCATCCACGTTAAAATAATTTCCCATGTTTGCGTTTACCGAAGTGACCGCTCCTTCCATCTCAAGCATTTCGTCCAGGTAATTTATGTCCATAAAAATATAACTTGAATTGATTGTTGAATTCGGACAGTGCAAAATGCCTACGATCGGGACATCCATGGTCTGGGTAAATCCACCCTTACCTTTACACTGAACTGTTATGTACCAGCCAAGCTGGGCCCCCATGTCATCAGCAATCCAGCTGCCAACAACCGCACCTGAGCAGTAAGGCTGGTTTGGATCTTTTTCAAGCCATGTGCCGCTTTGCAAAGAATCTGAAAGTTTGTAAACATTTTTTACTTTTTCAGGTTCTAGCCCAACAAGAACTCCTGTGATACTGCCGGCGGTTTCAAAATAATCTTCATTAAAATATATTTCGCATTCGCTGGTGATTTCCGGACAGGAAGCAATTTTTTTACTTTCCAGATAATTTTCGATTTTCTGCCTGTCATCTTTTTCTATAAGATAATCGATTGGCAGTTCGTCCTTGTTTTTAAAATATTCCTTAGCATAAAATTTCACGCCGGAACATTCGTAATTTATAATATTGATGTCGGTTTCGTTTGAAAGACCGTAGATGAGGCTATCAAACAAAACCGTAAAAATTACGCCAAATGCAACTGCACTGGCCGTAACAAAACTTCGCTTTTTGTAGCGGAACATATTTTTCCAGGCCATTTTAAAAATCATTATTTTGCCTCCGGGATTGGTGCGTTCAAGTTTTCAATTTTTCCATCGCGGATTCTGATTATTCTTTTTACAGTCTGCATGACCAGCTGGTCGTGAGTAGAAAAAATACAGGTAATATTGTGTTTTTCGTTTAATTCCTTCATCAATTCCAAAATCATTTTGCTGTTTTTGGAATCCAAGTTGGCGGTTGGTTCATCTGCAAGAACTACGGCCGGCTCTTTTACCAGGGCCCTGGCGATTGAAATACGCTGCTGCTGACCGCCGGAAAGCCTTGACGGAAGCCTATCCTGCATACCGTCTAGCCCCACTTCCTTGAGCATTGCCCATGAGCGTTCGCGAACTTCCTCTTTGGAAAATTTATTCAAAAGCGAAAGTGCCATTTCAACATTTTCCTGGGCCGTCAAAACCGGAATCAAATTGTAACTCTGAAAAATAAAACCAATTTTTTCGCGGCGGAGCAAAGTTTTTTCCTTTGTTCCCATCGAAGCAATGTCACTGCCATCTAAAAAAATATGCCCTTCTGTTATGGAATCCAGACAGCCAATTAAATTCAGCAGGGTGGTTTTTCCAGAACCAGAAGGGCCAGCAATTGCGGTGAACTCACCTTTTTCGATGTCCGCCGTCACTCCGTCCAGGGCATGAACTTCGAC
>CAVFQN010000170.1:0-4121 GCA_963624615.1 Treponemataceae bacterium
GAATTAAAGCTTTTATTTCTTTTGTAAAAGAACTTTCCCCCACAAAAGGTACAATGTTTTTATTCATTCTGTTTTAAAAGTAAACGCATTGTCTGCCCTTTCAAACATACAATGCGTTCGTAAACACTAAAAACTGATCTGAAAAACCAAACCAGTTTTTTTTATTTAGTCATTTTTCTGTGATTTAAGCATATCACCAAGAGTGTAAGCTCCGTCATTATCATCGTTTGAAGTTGACATATACTGTGAAATTTCATCACGCTGCTGTTTTCTCTTATATTCGCGTACAGAGAATGCAACCTGTTCTTTTTCAACTTTTACATCAACAACAAATACGTTAATTTTGTCGCCTACTTTATACTTTGTAACAGCTTCTTCGAAAGGAACATCTTTGTCATCACTAAGGTTAGCTTTATTTACAAGACCTTCAATTCCATTAGGAGCTTTTACAAATACACCAAAGTCTGTAATAGAAGTAACTTCACCTTCCAAAGTTGAACCCGGTTTGTATTCTTCAGCAAAAGCTTTCCAAGGATTGTCTGTAATCTGCTTCATTCCAACCTTGATTTTGTGAGCTTCTGTATCACATTCTATTACAACAACTTCAACTTCCTGATCTACAGCAAGTTCACTGCCTGGATGACGAACTTTCTTTGTCCAAGAAATATCATCAGCATGAAGGAAGCCGTCAATACCATCTTCAAGAGCAACGAAAGCACCGATATTTGTAATCTTTACAACTTTGCCCTTCAATTTTGTACCAACAGGATATTTTTCAGCGATTGTATCCCAAGGATTTTCTGTAGCCTGTTTGAAACCGAGTGAAACACGTCCAGCCTGAATATCATAACCAAGAATCATTGCTTCAACTTCCTGGCCTACAGAAACCATATCACCAGGTTTATTTACTTTCTTTGTCCAAGAGAATTCACTGATGTGTACAAGACCTTCAATTCCTTCTTCAAGTTCAACAAAAGCACCAAATTCAGTAAGTTTTGTAACTTTACCTTTTACAATATCATTTACATGATATTTTTCTTCAAAGTGAATCCAAGGATCTTCTGCAAAATGCTTCAAAGAAAGATTAATTCTCTTTTCTGCAGGATCAAGGCGGATAACTTTGAGTTCAATTTCCTGTCCTTTCTTTACAAAATCCTTTGGACGAGCTACATGTCCCCAGCTCATGTCATTGATGTGGAGAAGACCATCAAAGCCTCCCAAATCAATAAATGCACCAAAGCTTGTAAAACTCTTAACTGTACCCTTTACAGTATCACCAATCTGAGTATTAGCGAAGAAAGCATCACGTTTTGTGTCAATCTGTTCTTCCAAATACTTACGGCGATTAACAACTGGGTTCAATTTATTATCAGAATATAAACGTTCGATATAGAACTTAGATTTCAAACCAAGTAAAGATTCTGGCTTTTCGATTTTTTCTGAATCAGCCTGACTAATTGGCAAGAAAGCTGCACGTTCAATACCAAGATTTACTTCGTAACCGCTCTTTACTACTTTAGAAATTGTTCCATCTACAGGTGTTTTTTCTTTCCATGCAGTCTGAATTTCTTTCAAGTAACGTTTTGAATCAGCCTTCTTTTTTGACAAAACAGGACCATTTGAATTGTGTCCTGACAACAAAGCCTGAACCTTATCCCCTTCTTTCGGCAGGTCTCCTGCGAACTCCTCTGCAGGGATTAAACCTTCTGATTTGTCTCCAATGTCTACATAAACATAATCACTTGTAACCTGAACTACAGTTCCTTCTACCAACTGACCTGCTGTAGGTGCATTAAATTCTTTCAGAGATTCCTCTAATTGTGCCTGAAAGTCTCCCTTGGAGTTCTGGGCAACTTCCTTTTCCACTTCCATTTCTTCCATTGTAAAACCTTTATAATTATGAAATTTGTTTAAATATTATCTCACAAACATTATCTATCGTCAAGTTAGAAGTATCGATATACAAAGCATCAGGGGCAATCTTTAACGCACCTTCTTTTTTGTTTTTATCAATATTATCACGATCTATAATTGATTGTTTGATTTCTTCCAGTGTCATATTGCTCACCCCCTGGTCAAAACGCCGCTTGGCTCTGACTTCGGGGCTGGCATCAAGGTAAATTTTGTATTCAGCATTTGGGAAAACGACAGTTGTCATATCCCGCCCTTCGCAAACTATGCTCAGAGACTTGGTGATTTCTCTCATCAAATCATTTACATAATGACGCAGAGGAACTATTGCACTAACCTGAGCAACATTTTTTGCAACTCTATCATCATGAAGATGGTCTGTAACATCTTGCCCGTTCAAAATAAAATGACTTTCTTTTGTGTATTCAAGTTTTTGCTGTCTGCAAAATTCCAGGGTTTTATCTTCATTTTTATAATCAATTCCGGCATCCAAAATTGCGATGGTCAAAGCCCGGTAAAATCCACCACTATTCAAAAAAGTGATATTCAATTTATCAGCGATAATTTTTGCTATTGTACTTTTACCGGTTCCGGCAGGTCCATCAATTGCTACTATCATTTTTTACCTCTCTATCAAACTATTTAGGGCATCTCTAAAAATTGCAATTTTTAGAGGTTACCTTTACAAAGTTTCAAAAGTCCTTTTACTTCAAAATCAGTCAGGTCGCGAGAGTCTCCAGATCGCAAATCATCAAGATTTACATTCCCAATTCTCACTCTAACCAAAGATTTTGTTCCGATATTTTGTGATTCAAGCACAGTTCTGATTTCACGGTTTTTACCTTCAATCAAAATTATCTTAATTTTTCTGGCTTTTAAAATTTCACAGCGAAGACATTTATAAAAAGTCCCTTCGATCCTAATTCCCTTTTCAAATTTTGCAGGAAAATCTTCTGGAATATTCTGGCTGGTTTCTACTATATATTCTTTTTCGAGCTGACTAGAAGGATGGGAAAGTTTTGCAGCAAAATCACCATCATTTGTAAAAATAATCATCCCCTTGCTGTACATATCAAGGCGACCGACATTGTAAAGCCGTTCTGAATACTTCCCTTTCAGCAAATCGGCAGCAACTTTCCGCCCCTTTTCATCAGAAGAAGAACAGACAAAGCCGGCAGGTTTATTTAACAAAACATACCGTTTTTTTGCTTCCAGCTGGATTTTTTTATCATCAACAGAGACAAGGTCTTTACTGGTGACTTTTGTTCCAAGTTCTGTGACAGTCTGGCCGTTTACTTTTACCCGACCGTCCAAAATAATTTGCTCGGAAGCACGGCGACTGGCAACCCCGCAGTGGGCAAGGTAAACTTGAAGACGCAATTTATCGGTGGCCACAGAGTCTCGTGCTTCCCCTGGTGTTGAAGTTGAAGCGTGAAGTGAGGCAGAACTATCGGCAGAGCTTTTCCCCGCCTTCTGGGATTTTTTATATAAATTAGCGGGCAAGTTCGAACCTCTCCTGTTCATCTTCATCAAGTTTTGGAAGTTCAGCAATTGAATTTAAGCGGAACAGTTTTAAGAATTCTTTGGTCGTTCCAAAAAGGGTTGGCCGGCCAGGGGCTTCTTTTTTTCCGACTTCTTTTATCAGATTTCTTTCAATCAAAAGACGAATCATATTATCTACCCCAACCCCGCGAATCTGTTCTATTTCGGCACGGGTGATTGGCTGGGAATATGCAATAATTGCAAGAGTTTCCATAGCCGATTTTGAAAGGCGGCCTTCTCGTTTTGAGCCGTAAAATTCTTTTAAAACATCCCAATATTCTTTTTTGGGACAAAGACACCAACCCCCGGTAATCATTGTCAGTTCAATGCCGGAATCTTCAGCTGAATATTTTTCTTTTAGTTTTTCCAGGCATTTTTCTACCACTTCTTCCGAAAGTTGGGCCTTGTTGGAAAGTACTTTTGTAGATAATGGCTCACTTTCCAAAAACAAAATTGTTTCACAAAGGGCGGTTTCTTTATTAAAATCCATATATTTTTTAATTCCTGATAAGGATCTCTCTAAAAACTGCAATTTTTAGAAGCTCCCCTAAAATTTAAAACTGCTCAGAGTTAGTTCTAAAAAAAATCCCAAAAACAGCAATTTTTTCAGAGATTTCAAAGTAACTTCCTTGATTTAATTAGGAAGTCTTAGTTGGAAGTCAATTCCT
>CAVFQN010000171.1:0-2596 GCA_963624615.1 Treponemataceae bacterium
ATTATAAACAGGAGGAAAACCTGATTTATATTCTCTTTTCAAAAAAACGCCAACAGCCATAAAACCTTTCAAGCGTTTTATTTCTGAGCTTTGATTTTTAAAGATATCCTTAAACCAAACTCAAATAAATCTGATCTGCCAGACCAAAACCCGCATTTTTTGTCATTGAAGTTGCATATTCATCATAAAGCATATCTTCATAAGTCTGCCGGGCAAAATCAGATTCCTGACTTTTCATTACAGTTTTTCGCATTGCAGAAAGCATCTGCTTTACAAAATAACTTTCCAATTCCATAGATTTTTCATACAATTCAGAAGTCCTGTCAATTGTCTGACTTTTTACATGAGGATTTGCCTGATTTGCAGCAGCCCCAGTTGGCATAGAAGCCTTATCCCTTTGAGAAGAAAAAGTTCCAGCAAAACCAGAAGTGTAATCTCCATTCAAACGGCCATTCTGGGCAATCTGTTCAGAAGAAAGAGTAGATTTTACAGAAGCAGCCTGCCCATGAGACATCTCCGTCCCCTGATCCTGATTTTTATTCTGAATACTTTTAATCAAATCAGAAAATTTTGCAGAATCAGCAGAAGATCTTGCAGAAGAAAGAGCCCCCTGGCCACCAGTAATTCCACTAAATGTATTTGAAATTAAACCTACGTTCATTTTATTTTCCTACCCAAAAACTGCCCCCACCAGACAGCCAAACTTTTCAAAATTGGAAGAATTGCTAAGGTCAGCAAACTTTTCTTCAGCAAATCCCCCACCAAAAATCTATTCTAACTATCTCTTAATATTCACCGCAGTCTGCAACATAGAATCAGAAGTCTGGATTGCCTTTGAATTAAACTCGTAAGCTCTCTGGGCAACAATCATCTGAACCATTTCATTTACAACAGAAACGTTAGACATTTCCAAAAACTTGTGACGAACATCCCCAAATCCCTCATAACCAGGACGACCGGCAATAGCCTGACCTGAAGCTGCGGTCACCTTGTAAAGGTTATCACCTTCCGCCTGCAAACCAACCGCATTCGGAAAACGATATAATTCCAGCTGACCAACTTCCACAGGATCATTTCCACCGTTCACTTTTACACTAACCAAACCAGTCTGAGTAATATTCAAAGTAGAAACATCATAACCTTCTGGCAAAATAATTTCCGGCACAACTCTAAGTCCGTTGTTTGTAACCAGCTGACCATTTGAATCAACTTTAAAAGAACCATCGCGGGTGTAAGCATAAGAGCCATCATATTTTTGAACCCGAAAATAACCTTCGCCCACAATAGCAAGGTCAGTGTCCACGCCAGTATTCTGCAAAGACCCCTGAGTCATAATTCTCTGAGTTGCCCCAATTTTTACACCAGTTCCCTGCTGGATTCCAACCGGAGTTACAGTATCTTCAGTTGCAGGAGTTCCTGCCAATTTTACATTCTGATAAACCAAATCTTCAAATTCAACACGCTGCTGTTTATAGCCTGTAGTATTTACATTTGAAAGATTGTTAGAAATTGCATCAATATTTGACTGCTGGCCATTCATTCCAGTTGCCGCAGTCCATAAACTTCTTACCATTTTTGCCTCTTACTTTAGGAGGGGAACGCCTTCCCCTCGCTTCAGCCCGCTTCGCGGTCTTCCGCTACCCCTTCTAACGGGCCTCAAACGCCGGCCCGTAACGCCCGCTCAAATCCTACTGCAACTGTGCAACTTTCTGCCAGAGCGTGCTCATCATCGAATCTTCAGATGTAATTGTTTTCTGATTTGCCTCGTATGCACGATTTACTTCAATCATCTGAACCATTTCATTTACAACATTTACATTGGAAGTTTCAGAATATCCCTGCAAAAATTTAGGACGTTCATTACCTTCCGCAATATGAGCAGGTCCCGCAATATCATTTGTAGAATAAAGACTTTCACCCATCTTTTTGAGGTAACGTTCATTATCAAAACGAACAACCTTAAAGCGGTCAATTTCACTGCCATCATCAGCTTTAGAAATAATACCGTCTTCATTTACCGAAATATTATCATCAGAAAGGTAAATATAACCATTTTCACCAAGAACAGGATAACCATCCTTAGTTTCCAAAATCCCCTCTTTACCAATAAGGAAATTTCCGTTTCTTGTATAACGCTCACCATTTGGAGTGTCTATTACATAAAAACCTTTACCACTCAAAGCAGCATCAGTTTTTGTATTTGTCGATTTAAAAGAGCCCTGGGAAAAATCAATATAATTTTCATTAGTTTCAACCCCAAGCCCCAATTTTCCAATTACAGGAGCAGCATCAGCCGAACCAAATTGGTTTTGATAAACCCCGTCAAGATTTGTCCGACGAAGTAAAAGTTCAGGAAAAGACTTACTGACCGTAATATCACGTTTATAACCAGCCGTATCAACATTGGCAAGGTTATTTGATATTGCATCAAGTCTGTTTTGCTGGGCATTCATTCCAGAAGCACCAGTGTACCAGCCACGAATCATTTTTACCTCCAAAAAAAAGTTTACATCTATTTTATTTATCGGGATTTGAAAAAAATTGTTTAGGATTTTGGGGGGATTTTTTTTGCAAATACAAATAATCGGGTATATAC
>CAVFQN010000171.1:2606-8432 GCA_963624615.1 Treponemataceae bacterium
GGTATATACTATCCGTAATTTGTTAGGAAAATTTTACATCACAAGGAGTAACATATTATGAAAAACGAAGAACCAAGAGTCTTAGCCATTATTCTGGGTGGAGGAAAAGGAACTAGACTTTATCCCCTTACAAAGGAACGTTCAAAGCCGGCCGTTTCTTTTGGCGGAAAATACAGAATTGTTGATATTCCAATTTCAAACTGTATAAATTCAGGCTACAAAAAGATTTATCTGTTAACCCAGTTCAATTCTGCATCTCTGCACCTTCACATCACAAATTCTTACAATTTTGATCGTTTCTCTGGTGGATTCGTTGAAATTCTTGCTGCAGAACAAACTCTTGAACATTCAGGCTGGTACGAAGGAACTGCCGACGCCGTTCGCAAAAACTTTATCCACTTTAAAACTCAAAAACCGACTCATTACATCATTCTTTCTGGTGACCAGCTTTACAAGATGGATCTCAAAGATTTTATGAACAAACATATTCAGTCTGGTGCCGAAATCACAATCGCTACAACTGCTGTAAACCGTCACGATGCTTCTGGTTTTGGTATCATGAAGATTGATGATAAAAACAACGTCAAAGCATTTATGGAAAAACCAAAGCCAGATATGAATATTGATGATTGGAAAATTCCATCAGATGCCCGCGGAGATCTTCCTGCCGAAAAAGAATATCTTGCTTCAATGGGTATTTACATTTTCAATGCTGACACAATGGAAGAAATGCTGGGTGGCGAAAACGAAAAATACACAGACTTTGGTAAAGAGATTTTGCCACTTGCCATCGGAAAGAAAAAGATTAATTCTTATATTTTTGACGGCTATTGGGAAGATATTGGAACTATCCGAAGTTTCTACGAAGCAAATATCGCACTCACAGAAGCTTATCCAAAATTCGACTTCTTTGGCGAAACAGCTCCAATTTACACTCATATGCGTAATCTTCCACCTTCAAAAATCAATAAAGCAGATATTAATGCTTCTCTTACTTCTGAAGGTTGTATTATTACCCAGGCAAAACTCAACAAATCAGTTGTCGGGGTTCGTTCAATAATTCGGGAAGGTACAGAACTTGACGGAGTTATCATGATGGGTGCTGACTATTACGATCCTGAAGATGAAAAACAGGCAAACGTAAAAGCCGGTATTCCAGTAACAGGAATTGGCAAAAACTGTAAAATTGCCCACACAATCATTGATAAAAATGCCCGCATTGGTGATAACTGCAAAATTGGCGTAACAGGAAAAACTTACGAAGACGGAGACCATGGCTCGTTCTACAGTGCTGATGGAATTATCGTTATTCGTAAGAATGCAATCCTCCCACCAGGAACAGAAATTTAACGTTTTATGCCTGATATGTATGATAAGTTAGGGGATTTACTCAACGAAGCATTAGAATCAGGCGAAATTCCAAATCAGAAAACACCCCAGGCTGATTCAGCTAAAACTGATATAGCCCAGGCTGGTAATTTAGAAGACCGGAACAATCACGACAAAAATCATAATGATGTACATAATGATGAAAATTGTGCTAAATCCGGTCTTTTTTCATTTAACAAAGAAAAAAGCAGGCTAAAAATCCCCAGAAAAGAGAAAAAAATATATGGTCAAGTGGTAAAATTGCATAAATATACAGAAAATATACAATTTCCACCACAAATTCAAAACGCACTAACCACACTAGATATAGCGTACCCAGTAACTGCTATAAAGATTAAAAAACAATATCGAAAAATATTAAAAATCACCCATCCAGATAGTAAAAAGACTATACAACAATCCCAAACTGTTAATTTTAATAGACAGTATACTGTAGATGAAGTTAAATGCGCATATAATTTACTGTGTAATTATTTTAACATTAAGTAAATGTGTAAAATATTATACAAGTTAAGAATTATTCTATGTATAAAATTTTGTACGCTACCCTGTCTAATTTTTTAGAATTACGAATTTTCCCATTCTTCGATTTTTCTGTGGAGGGTTTTTCGGCCTATTCCCAAAATGTCTGCGGTCTTTGACTTGTTATTGTTATTGGCAGCCAGGTTTTCCTGTATGATGATTTTTTCAGCTTCTTCCATTGTAATGCCAAGTGGAATTGAAATTGTTTTTTCATCAGTTTTTTCTCTGAGAGACGCCGGCAAATCATCAATTTTGATTTCATCACCAGTACACATAACCACAGCCGATTCTATGCAGTTTTTAAGCTCGCGAATATTTCCAGGCCAATTGTATTTTATGAGAAGGGCTTTTGAACGGTTGTCAAATCCCTTTATATTTTTTTCATTTTCGATATTGAAGTCTCGCAAAAAAGTATGCATCAGCAAAGGAATGTCGTCTTTTCGCTCTCGAAGAGGAGGCATTTCAATTCTAACAACATTCAGACGGTAATATAAATCTTCGCGGAAATTTCCTTTTTTGACTTCTTCTTCAAGTTTACGGTTTGTAGCGGCAACAAGTCTTACATCAACAGAAACAGTTTCTTCTCCGCCAACCCTTTCAAATTTCTTTTCCTGTAAAACCCGCAAAAGTTTTACCTGGGTGGCAGGATTAATTTCCCCAATTTCATCAAGAAAAATTGTTCCCCCATTTGCAAGTTCAAATCTTCCTTTGTGCTGGGAATCAGCTCCGGTAAAAGCCCCTTTTTCAAAACCAAAAAGTTCACTTTCCAAAAGACTTTCTGACAGGGCGGCACAATGCACAACGATAAAAGGTTGATTAGCTCTCGGTGATAATTTGTGAATTGCATTGGCGACCAGTTCTTTACCAACCCCGCTTTCCCCGGTAATTAAAACGGAAGCCCTGGTAGGAGCTGCCTTTTCAATCATCATCTTAACTTTTGCCAGTTCAGAAGATTTACCTATCATTTCACTAGGATTATTCTGATTTAACAGTTTTTCTTTCAGTTCTTTATTTTGCCGGGCAAGTTCTTTTCCACGCAGGGCATTTTTTACGACGATATTTAAATGGTCCAGGTCCAGAGGCTTTGTCAAAAAATCAAAAGCGCCGGCTTTAATCGCGGCAGTCGCATCATCAATACTGCCATGGCCTGTCAAAACTATGATTGGAATACCAGGAAATTTTGTAGTAACCTGGCGGACAACTTCTTCGCCAGAAATGCCATCCATGCGGAGGTCGGTGATTACCAAGTCAATTCCGCCCGCTTGAATAAGGTCAAGTCCTTCCTTTCCATTGGCCGCTTCCTTGACCTTATAGCCTTCGAGTTCAAAATTATCAGCTAAACCGTTGCGAATATTTTCTTCGTCGTCAATTGTGAGAATTGTAAAATCGTTCATTTTTATCACTCCTCTATCATTTTTCAGGCAGATTTTTTTTGGATTTTAGATTTTTGGGATTAAATTTTTGTGAGTAATTTTGTGTCTTTTTGAGGAATCAAGAATGTCAGAGTAAAAGTTGTTCCCTGCCCCTCTTTTGAATCAACGGTAATTTCGCCCGAAAATTCTTTTACAATTTTATAAACCATAGTCATGCCAAGTCCGGTTCCATTGGCTTTGGTCGTATAATATGGCTCAAATATTTTCGCCAGGGTCTTTTCAGACATACCGCAGCCGTTATCAGAAATCTTAATCACAAATTTATTATCCTCAAGTGAAGAAGAAATATTAAAAATTCCAGGAGGATTATCAGATTTTTCATCAAAATTATTAGTTTGGGGAAAGCGGGTTTTTATTGCAGCTAGAGAATTTTGTGACAGATTGATGAAAATTTCCCTGAAAAGTTTTTCATCCAGCATAATTCTCTGATCTTTTCCGGACGGATCGAATCTTGTTTTTACCCCAAATTTATTAAATTCGGGCTTAAAAAAGTCCATCAGATTTCCAATAATTTTATCTGGATCTTTTAACTCAAGAGTTGCCTTAATGGGCCTTACCGCCGTCAAAAAATCCATAACAAGTTTATTTAAATGTTCGATTTCGTCATTTACAACGTCGATATGGTCTTCTACAAACTTTTTTCCAGGCAAAATATCATCATTTTCGCGGGCTTTTTTGACGGCTTTTTGAATCAACTGAATGTGAATGCTGATTGCCCCCAGTGGATTTTTGATTTCGTGAGCCATTCCGGCTGCCAGGTTGGTGAGATTTGCAAGATTTTCCATTCTGTGAAGTAAAACATCCTGGTTTTTCTTTTCTGTAATATCCCGAATTAAGATGATTGAGCCGTTCAAATCCCCATCATGCACAAGGGGCGAAATGGTGATAGAAACAAATCTTACGCTGCCACCAGAGGTCACCGTAGAAAATTCTTCGGAAGAATTTGTGATTTCTTTTTGGGCACAATTTTTCAGCCAGGCGGAGATTTCTTCATCATCAATAAAATTCCAGACTGGCAGTTCGCTGTTTTGGATTTCGCTGAGCCTAATTGAAAAAGGCAGGCGGCTTTCGGCAATTGTATTATTTCTTTGTAAAATAAAATGATTATCTACAATTAAAATTCCAGTCGACAAGGATTCAATAATGGATTTATAACTGTCACTTTCTTCTATTACGTCGTCCAGCAGGGCTAAAATCTGCTCTTTGGAAAGTTTATCAGCTTTCTGGCTTATCCTTTTTACATAATTTTTCATGACAGGCTAAAAACTCCTTCCCGCAAAACATTTATGTGGGACATATCTCGCAAAAGAATTTCCAGGGCAGCAACTGGTGTCTGGTTGTACAGGGTGATATTATCCCAACAATCCCGCAAAAGTTGCATAGACTCAGCACTTGCTTCTGCTCCGTTTTGTGAATACATAAGTTTTTTTTGAAGCAAAGCAAGTTCATTCAGAAAAATCCTCAATTCAAGTCTAGGATAAAAATTGCCAGAATTTTTAACAATTTCGGCAAGGTCTGGAATTTTTTTTGTCGCAATTGAATTATAAAAAGTCTGGGCCTGTATTCTGATTTTCTCGGGCGGAACAGGCAAATAGGTCAAAAGATAATCATTAATAGAACCGGTAAAATTGTCATTATGAAAAACTCTGGTGATTACATCTTTCTGCTGGTCGAAAGTTCTCGTTATAAAATTGTAAGTTCTGACCCGTGAAAGAATTGTCTGCATAATTGCATTTCGCTTGGACGTAAGCAAAATAAAAACACAGTCTGCAGGCGGTTCTTCCAGAATTTTGAGCAGGGCGTTTCTTACACTCGAAGCCATGCGGTCTGCATTTTCGATTATGACAGTTTTTTTACCTTCTTCGGATTTTATATGGGCCCATTCTTCCATATTTCTGATTTGGCTGACAGGAATTGCATCATAAAGATAATCATTTTCCAGGGAAGATGATTCTTTTACAAGTTTTTCACAGATTTTTTCCACTTTTTCAAATTCCGGCAAGTCTCGGGGAAAATCCAGTTTTTCAAGATTTTCGTTAATTTCGTCAATTAAATTTCCAATTTTGTTGAAATTTCTATCCCCTTGCCACAAAATACCATTAAAACGCAGGGTCAATTTTCTGATACTTCGCAAAAAAAAGTATCGGGAAGCATCTAAAAAAGTTGCATTTGCATTATAGGCTTTCAAAAAAGTTTCTTTTGCGGCTGCAATTTCCAGAGAACAATCCCTAGGACCCAAAAGCATTAAGTTACTGCAAATTAAGGATTTGTGTTGCAGGCAGGATGGGCAGGAACAAGTCCATTTTCCCTGTGGATTTTCGTGGCAGGACAAAATTCGGGCGGTTTCCAGAGCGGTTGTCAGTTTTCCGCTGGCTTCGCTGCCGGAATATAAAATTGCCCCCGGAAATCTTTTATTTTTTATATCTGATGAAATTGTTTTTTTTACATCCTGATTAACTAAATTCTCAAACATTGTTTAACC
>CAVFQN010000172.1:0-5572 GCA_963624615.1 Treponemataceae bacterium
GTTTAATAGACAAGGCAATTTTTGATTATAAAATGATTGAAAATGGCGATAAAATTTTGATTGGAGCCAGTGGCGGAAAAGATTCAACCGCCCTAATAGAATATTTTGCAAACAGAAGCAAAAGACCAGACTGCAATTTTGACTACAAGGCAGTTCATATTCATTCTGATTTTGTTCCGCCATTTCCACCAGGCATTTTGGATTTGTTTAAAAATCTGCAGGTTCCATTTGAAAGTCTGGATGTGAATATTTTGGAAAGAATAAAGCCTGGGCAGAAAATGAATTGCTACTGGTGTTCGACCCAGCGTAGAACCGAACTTTTGCATTACGCTATGAGGCATGGATTTAATAAAATTTGCCTGGGCCACCACCTGGACGACCTTCTCGAAACTTTTTTGATGAATATGCTGGGTAAGGGGGAAGTTTCCACTATGCCGCCAAAATTTGCCTACAAAAATTTTCCAATCACGATAATAAGACCCCTATGCTACGTTTCCGAAAACCGCCTGGTTGAGGAGGCAAAATCCCAGGGATATTATGGTTACACCTGCACTTGCGACTACCAGGAAAATTCGACCAGGAAGGAAGCCCGGGCAAAGCTGGAAGCCTTGACTAGCGGAGATGAAAAAGTGAAAGAGCGGATGTTCAGGGCCTTAAAGAATATTCAGAAAGATTATTTGCCGTAATGATTTTCGCCACCCTGGCAGGCGATGGTCGCCCCATGCAAATCGTGTCCCTGGTGGTAAATCGCCACAGGTGGTGGCATTTTGCCAGAGACTTCCAGCCCCCCTGCCAGGCGATACAACATTTCCCATCTCTATCTTATATTTTTTTCAATGAAATCCTTTTTCAGCTTCATCAGATTTTCACTCAAAGAAACCTTATAAATATGAGGATTCAAAATCCTCTTGTAAGATTCATCAAAGGTTTCAAGCTGGCTCTGCATTGTCGTTCTGCTGATTTTCAATTGCTCAGAATCAGGAATCCTCTTTGAAATCCTTTTACCTTTTTCAATTCTCTTTTTCAGCAGAGATTCAACCTTTGCCGCCGTACAGGTAAACTGCCTGTAGTCAACCATAGGGTGGTGGAAGCGGTATTCCTTTCCTTCCTCAATTTTTTCATCTTCTAGAGTAAGAATATCAGCCAAAGCCATTCCGCTAGAATCATAAAGACGATAAACGTTTTTAATTCCAGGGTTTGTAGTTTTTGCAGGATTATCGCTGAATTTCATAGCCGGCATCATTTTGTCAGTTTTTTTGTCGTGGCGGGCTGCAAGTTTGTAAACGCCTGTAAATGAAGATTCATTTCCACCAGTTACCATGTGAGTTCCAACTCCCCAGGAATTTATAGGAGCTCCGCGGGCAACTAGAGTAGAAATAATTTCTTCCGTCAGTTCATTTGAAACAGAAATTTTTGCCTGAGGATAGCCAGCCCTGTCCAGTTCCTTGCGAACTTCCCGAGTCAAATAATCAATATCCCCAGAATCCAGGCGGACACCAAAATTGTAGCCTTTTTCGACCAGTTCGCCGCCCGCAATAATCGCATTTTTAATACCAGATTTAAGCGTATCATAAGTATCAATCAGAAAAACAGAATTTTCCGGGTAAATTTTTGCATATTCGCGGAAGGCTTCCAGTTCCGAAGAATGGGACATAATCCAGGAATGAGCCATAGTTCCCATAACAGGAATGCCATATTCCTTGCCAGCCAGAGTATTTGAAGTTCCAGCAGCACCACCAATATAAGAAGCCCTGGTTGCACTCATAGCCCCATCAGGTCCCTGTGCACGACGGAGACCAAATTCCATAATCGGAGCCTTTTTACTTGCCAGCCAGATTCTGGCAGTTTTAGTTGCAATCAAAGACTGGAAATTTACATGATTTAAAATCAGCCCTTCCAAAATCTGGGCTTCAATCAGATTTGCGTGAATGCGGACAAGAGGTTCTTGAGGGAAAATTACAGTTCCTTCGTCCATAGTGTAAAGGTCACCTGTAAAATGAAAATCCTTGAGATAATCCAAAAATCCCTGGTCAAAAATTTTCTGCTGGGCCAGATATTTTATATCATCTTCGCTAAAACGGAAATTTTCGATAATATCCATCAACGTTTCATTTCCGGCAAGAATCGAAAATCCACCGTTAAAAGGGTGTTTGCGGAAAAACATATCAAAGACAACTTCCTGGTTCATATTGTTTTTCCAGTAGCCTTGAGCCATAGTCAATTCATAAAAATCTGTAAAAAGTGCGCTTTTAATCATTTTCAACTCCAATCATTTATGAGCATCTCTAAAAATTGCAATTTTTAGAGGCTCCATTATACAAAATCAGAAATATCTATATTTTCAGATGTTTTTTTCATATCTTCATCAGGATTATGAGGCCTTTTGTGATATTTGTAAGTATACCTCGCAACCAAATATCTTCCCACCAGTCTGCTCAAAAAAGCCGTAATCCGCCATTTTGGCCTGTAGAGGGAAGTTTTTTTGCCCTTAAAAGCCCTTTTCAAACACTGCGCAACAACTTTTTCCGGCTGGATTCCACCTTTCACTTCCTTGCGGGCCCCATTAGAAGCAACATTCGCAAATTCTGTAGAAACAGAGCCCGGACACAAAGCACAAACCTTAATCCCCTTATCCTTAAGTTCTGCTGCCAGGGCAATAGAAAAGGACAAAACAAAAGCTTTTGACGCCCCATAAACCGCAAAATTTCCCAAAGGCATAAAAGCCGCCAGGGAAGATGTATTTATGATGACAGAATTTTTTTTGAGGTAGGGGAGGGCAACTCCGCAAATCCCAGTAACAGTGGTACAATTCAAATCGACCATTTCCATTTCGCGGTTTACCGAAGTTTCAGCAAAAGGCCCATAAGTTCCAAAACCAGCATTATTGATTAAAAGCCCAATTTCAATCCCACTTTCAATAACCTTCAGTTTTTCATTTTCCGCTTCCAAAAAAGCCTTAAAAGCCCCGACTCCAGATTTTCCGCAAATGTCCATAGGGACGGCTCTTACTACTTGAAAATTATTACGGCTGTTGATTTCCTGGGCAAGCTGCTTTAATTTATCTTCCCGCCTTGCAATTATCCAGATTTCGTCAAAAAAATATTTTGAACTTACCTGCTTTGTAAATTCTTTTCCGAGACCTGAACTTGCACCTGTAATTACCGCTATTTTTTTCATTCCCTAGAATTATATAGAAAATTAAAGTCTCAATCAAATGTAGAGTAAAACTTGTAAAAATTGTAAAAATTTGGGCGTTCCCGCCGTACCGGCGGTCGCTACGTTTCGGGTTCCGGCTTACGCCTCCAGCCTCCGCACTCAGCCCTTCCTTCGGTCGGGCTTCGCTTGCGGTGGCCAGCTTCGCTGCCCTGCACATCGCTAACGCAGGTATTTGACCCCTAGATTTTTTTTGATATACTTAAAATATGAAATTAAAAAATATCAATTTTCTTTCAATTCTTGTTCTTCCTTTGCTGCTTACTTCCTGCCGGCCTGATAAACAGACCCAAAAAGAAATCAAAAACCACCAGGAAGCATTTCTCTTTAATCAATATGTAACAGAAAATAAAGGCATTTACGAAGAAAAAATCCGAAATTACCTTAAAAATCTGACTTTGGAGCAAAAAATTTCCCAAATCTTTATAGAAAACCTGGAAGGCAATAAAAAATTCCGTTCCTACGAAACCATTGGTGATATGACTTCTACCGATGATTCCACCCCTTTAGTTGCCGGCGGTTACCTTTATTTTTCATACAATATTGCCGACAGCCGCGAAAATCAAAAGGTCTTCAATCAATCTGTTGCGGAATATTGCAAAAAATATAATTTAATTCCCCCTTATCTGGCAGTTGACCAGGAAGGAGGTTGGGTAAATCGCCTCAAAAAACTGAATACAAAATTGCCTTCCAACCAGGAAGTTGCTCAAAATTATTCTGTCAGCCAGGCCTATGACTTGTATGCAGACCAGGCCCGGCAAATGTACGATTTAGGCTTTCATATGAACCTTGCCCCAGTAATCGAAGTTTGCACCCAGGACAATGCAGATTTTCTCGACGGCCGCAGTTTTGGAGATTTTAACCAGGTTTTAAATTATGGCAGAGCCTGTGTAAATGCCTATGAAAATAATGGAATTGCCACCGTCGTAAAACATTTTCCAGGCAATACAAATACCGACCCTCACACCGGTCTTCCCGAAATCACCTTGTCAAAGGCAGATTTGGAAGAATCCATAAAATCTTTTGAAGAAATTTTAAAATATAATCCAACTGCCATTTTGATGTCCCATGCCAGAACTTCCGCCATTGACTCTGGAACGCCTGCCTGCCTTTCCAAAGTTTGGGTTACCGACATTTTGCGAAATACTTACGGTTACCAGGGCCTTATTTTTTCTGATGATATTTTTATGGGTGCCCTGGCAGATAACGGTTATCCGCCAGAAAAGGCAGTTCTCATGGCAATAGAAGCCGGCGTTGACTGCATTATGATTTCAGAAAAGCGTTTTGCAAAAGCGGCTGGGGTTTTGTATAAAAAAGCCCTGGAAGATTCAGATTTTGCAGATAAAATTGACCAGGCAGCCGGTCGGGTCATAAAATATAAAGTAGAAATTGGTTTATGGCATCTCTAAGGCTTGGAAATAGCAAGACTTAGAAGTGTGCGTTTTTAGAGGTTGCCTTTATTAAAACTTGAGGAAAGTCAAAATTGAAAAAAAATAAAACAGACAAAACTCCAAATCTCTCCGCCCAAAAACTCTCCGGCCCTCAGGGCTTCGAAACCTATTACAGCCAACTCTACGGCGACCGCTGGCCGCCCCTTAAAGAAGCCTTTTTCAAAGAAAATCAGGCGGTGGAATACCAGGTTCCCGGGGCAGAAAAATCATATTTCCTGGATTCAGCTTCGGTTTTTGCCGCCCTCTGTCTGCCCCTTGACGGTGCACAAAATATTCTAGACCTGTGTGCAGCTCCCGGCGGTAAAACCCTGGTTTTAGCTTCCAGAATGTCACCAGACGCAAAATTATCTTCCAATGAACGGTCTCCAGACCGCAAACACCGGCTTACAAATGTTGTTCAAACCTGTCTGCCCCCAGAAATTGCCGAAAAAATCACCATTTCCTGCAGCGATGGTTCGACCTGGTGTACCCGCCAGTCAGAATGTTTTGACCGGATTTTACTGGACGCTCCCTGTTCTTCCGAACGTCATGTAATTGCAGATCCCAAATATCTGAATACCTGGTCTTTATCCCGCATAAAAACAGTCTCCATGGAACAATGGGCTTTACTTTCATCAGCTTACCGTCTGCTGGAAGTCGAAGGAATTCTTTTATATTCAACCTGTGCCCTTTGTCCCCAGGAAAATGATGATATGATAGAAAGACTTTTCAAAAAATTTAATAAAGATGGCTCTGCATTCAAACTTCTGGAGGCAAATCCTCAGCCAGACCAGATAAAATCCTGCGTCAAAATCACCCTGCCAGATTATGAAAAAACAAAATTCGGCTATCAGATTTTACCAGACAAACAGAATGGGGCAGGTCCAATTTATTTTTCAATTATCCAAAAACTAAAGTCTATTTAACTA
>CAVFQN010000173.1:0-22136 GCA_963624615.1 Treponemataceae bacterium
AGCCGATACCGCTGATGACTTATTCCAAGTTGTAGAAAAAATATTTTCTGCTTCAAAAGAATTCACTTCGGCCTCAGATTTTGCAACTCCAAAAACATTTCTTCCCGATGCCGCAAAAGTTTCTGCAAGTTCAAGGCTGTCGGGCAAATCTTTCCCTAAAATTAAGATACTAGACATAGTTGGATTATAACAAACACTAGATTGTCATTCTAGTGTTTGTTATAATTCTAGTTTATGAAAGTTTGGATAAAATATTTAATCGGTGTAGCACTCGGAATTCTTGCAGCATTTGTTCTTCCTACAGAAAATGCAACTTGTCTTAGCGTTCTTTCGTTTTTATCAGAATTATTTATCAAAATTGGCAGATATATTGTCGTTCCTTTGATTTTTACAACAGCGATTTGTGCAATCAATAAATTGCGTTCTGCAAAAATCCTTTTAAAAACCTTTTTGTGGACTTTTTTGGTGATTTTGGCGTCAGCCTTACTTTTGACCCTGATCGGAGTTCTTTCAATCCTCCTTGTAAAACTTCCACGTATTCCAATTACAGTTGATATCCCATCTCAGATTAGTCATATTGATGTAAAATCTTTGATTTTGTCTTTATTCCCATCATCAGGATTTTCCGCAATCAATGAAGGTTCTTTCCTGCTTGTTTCTTTTGTCCTGGCTTTTTTGATTGGTTGGGAAAGTGCTACAGACGAAGTTGTTTTTAAGCCGGTTTTTGCCCTTGCAGATTCTTGTGCAAAACTTTTTTACAGTGTTGCCAACTTTTTTACAGAAATTATGTCCATTTGTTGTGTCGCAATTGTCTGCTACTGGTTTATCAATTTCCGGGGCATTTTTGAAACAGGCATTTACACACCAATGATAATTATGTTCCTGGTAGATTTTGTGATTGTTGCAGGAATTATTTATCCTTTAATCTTAAGATTTGTCTGCCACGACCCTCATCCTTACCGGGTTTTGTACGCAAGCATTGCCCCTATGATTCTGGCATTTTTCACCGGGGATTCAAACGTCGTTCTTCCATTGTGTATTCGTCATGGTTCTGAAAGCCTCGGAATTCGCCGCCGCTGCCGAGGTTTTACTTATCCCTTATTTTCTATTTTCGCCCGCGGAGGTTCGGCTTTAGTTGCCTCCATTTCTTTTATTTTGATTTGGCGGTCATATTCAAGTTTGAGCATTCCTTTATCAGATATTTTGTGGATTTTTGGACTTTCATTCGGACTTTCCTTCCTTCTTGGAGGACTTCCTTCTGGCGGTTCATTTATTTTACTCACAATTCTTTGTGATAAATATGCAAAAGGATTTGAAACCAGTTTTCTTTTACTTCAGCCAGCTTCTTTGATAATCTGCTCTTTTGCAAGCCTTTTTGATTCTGCTACAGCAATGTTTGGAAGTTATATAGTTGCAGTAAAAACAAAACTGATTGAACATCATACAATTCAGCATTTTATTTAGTATTTTGCTAGTATTTTGCCAGTCAAAAATTTCGTTTTTTTTGATTTTGTGTGATATAATGACTATCGGATTGCTACTTACGAGTTTTGATAAGGACATAAAAATTGGGTATTTCAGCTAAAGAGATTGTTACAGGACGAAAGACGTTTTTTATAACCCCGGATACATCACTTATTCCAGAAACCTATCTGGAAGATTATTTTGCCTTAGGTTATGAATGTTATTTTATAGAATACGACAAGCGTGTGAAACTTGAAAAAAAACTTGATATTTTG
Source organism: Treponemataceae bacterium (assembly GCA_963624615.1). GTDB lineage: Bacteria > Spirochaetota > Spirochaetia > Treponematales > Treponemataceae > Treponema_D. The sequence goes on from CAVFQN010000173.1 coordinate 1,740, forward strand.
ATTTCACTTTTCAAGGACGTTATTTTTTTCTTCAATGTTGATTACAGAATTGAAGGCATGGAATGGCCTATCTTAATCAGAAATATTATTGAAAGTTACAATAACAAAGCCTCGATTGGAGTTTTGTACACAAAACGGCAGACCAAAGAGGAACGTTCTAAACTTGAGCAAAAATATCTTTATGAAATGGGCTTGAATTGTGGTTGCATTCAGCTTGAATATCAGAAAAAACAGAATTTTGAAATTATTGAAAAGATTTTGTTTGCCAACCAGGCTCAGGGGCGCCGAAAAAACATTCGTGCCCTTTGTACATCAGCTTGTACTTATTCATTTACAGCAGGCCACCAGACTTATACAGGCTGTCTGCAGGACATCAGCGTTTCCCACTTTTCTTTTGTATCAACAGATTCTCATTTTTCTGTCCAGCTTTACGAAAAAATCAATGATTTCCATTTTAATATCCGCGGTTTCCTTTTCCGTTCTGATGCAGTTTTGATTATGCAGCGCCAGACACCTAGCGGTGTACTTTTAATCTTTGCTTTTACATCTTCCACCGGGGCAAACGGTCTGGATAATCGCATCAAACAACTTTTAATTCCAAATATCTATAAGCTTATGTCATCTAACTGCAAAAATCTGATGGAACAAATTTTCAACAGAGTAGATGGTGATGAGATCGCAGATTTGCAGGAAGTATACTAAATCTTTCTAAAACTCATTGCACAAAGTCGGTCTTTTTTCGTAAAATGGTCGAACTATGGAATTTACACAAGAATCAATCGACGCACTTTCAGTTAATGAAGTGGAAATCATGAAAAAAATTGCTGAAGAATTAAATATTCGCATTCAGCAGGTTAGTACTGTTATCAGCCTTTTTGAAGAAGGCAATACTGTTGCATTTATCAGCCGTTATCGAAAAGATAAAACCGGAGATTTGGACGAAGTTCAGGTTCGCGACTGCGATCATCTTTATAAATCTTATCATAATCTTGAAGAACGCCGCCTTGAAATTGTAAAAGGCGTTTTTAACCAGGGAAAATTGACAGAAAGTTTGTATAACGCAATTATGTCGGCTACAACTTTGTCTGCCCTTGAAGATTTGTGGGCTCCTTTCAAGAAAAAGAAGAAGACCCGCGGAATGGTTGCCGCAGAAAAGGGGCTTGAACCTCTTGCCGATGCTATGCTCAAAATGGACGACGCTAGTATCGAAAAAGAAGCCGAAAAATACATCAAAACTGATAATGAAGATTCTGCCTTGAACGTAGAAACTGCTGCCGACGCCATTGCCGGTGCTCAGGATATTTTGGCAGAACGTGTTAGCCAGGAAACTGGAAATCGTGAAAAAATCCATGACCTTTATCTTAAAACTGGAAATATTGTTACAAAAGGAATTGTTCCGGAAGGTCAGACCGAAGAAGACGCCCAGAAAGTTTCAACATATCAGATGTATTGGGATTACAAGGAACCATTGAACCAGGTAAAACCTCACCGCATTCTGGCCATCAACCGTGGCGAGCGTGAAGGTGCTCTGGAAGTTACAATTGATGTTGATGTTGACGAAGCCGTAAAACTTTTGCAAAAGAGTTACGAAATTAACAATAAATATCACAAAGAAGCTATTGAAGATGGGGTTGTCCGTCTGCTTTCTCCTGCCGTTGTCCGCGAAATTCGTTCTGATGAAGCTGATGATGCAGATGCCCATGGAATTGGCGTTTTCAGCGAAAATCTCAAAAATCTTCTTATGACCCAGCCGATTAAAGGAAGTCGAGTTTTGGGCGTCGACCCAGGTTACCGTAACGGTACAAAATGTGCAGCCCTGGACGAAACTGGAAAATATCTGGGATTTTTCAAAATTTTCCAGGAACAGGATCCAAAAGGTGCTTACGACGCAATCAACAACGCAATCGATAAGTATGATATTCAGGTTTTGGCTGTAGGAAACGGAACGGGTTCTCACGAAGTTCAGGAAATCGTTTCCAAAGTTTTGAGCGAAAATTATGCCGACTCTGATGTAAAATACACAGTTGTTGATGAATCCGGGGCGTCAGTTTATTCTGCTTCCCCTGTTGCAACCGAAGAATTCCCTGATTTGGATGTTATGGTTCGAGGGGCAATTTCTATGGGCCGCCGTCTCCAGGATCCTCTTGCCGAACTTGTAAAAATAGATCCTAAAGCAATCGGCGTTGGACTTTATCAGCATGACGTAAATCAGAAAAAACTTGCTGAGCAGCTGGACGAAGTTGTTGGTTCTGTTGTAAACAATGTCGGCGTAAATTTGAACACCGCTTCTTATATGCTTTTGAAATATGTTTCAGGAATTAACGCTTCTACTGCAAAAAAAATTGTTGCGTATCGTGATTCTAATGGTAAAATAAAGAGTCGCGAAGACTTGAAAAATGTTCCAGGCCTTGGCCCTAAAGCATTTGAACAGTGTGCAGGATTTTTGAAAATTGCCGAAAGTTCAGATCCTTTGGATAATACATGGGTTCATCCAGAAAACTATGATGCAGCCCGCGAAGTTTTGCCTTTGATTCAGAAAGGCGAAAAAATTCCAGCAGATTTAATAAAGAAAATTGCCGAAAAGTATAATTTGAGCGAATTGACGGTAAAGGACATTGTGGAAGAAATCCAAAAACCTAACCGCGACCCTCGTGAAGGTTATCCAGCTCCGATTATGCAAAAAGGCGTTATTCAGTTTGAAGATTTGAAGGAAGGCATGAAAGTTACCGGTAAAATTAAAAATGTCGTAGACTTTGGTGCTTTTGTTGATATTGGTTTACACGAAACAGGGCTGGTTCATTTGAGCGAAATGTCTGATAACTTCGTGGAAAATCCAATGGACGTTGTAAAAGTTGGTGATGTGTTTGAATTCACAATTATCCAGCTTGATCGCGACCGTCGTCGTATCGGTCTTTCTTTGAAAAGTGATGCGGCTAGCCGAGCAGGTACTGGCCAGAAATCCGGGGTTGTTCGCCGAGAAGGTGGGACAGCTTCCGGGGCCGGGGCCGGTGCTAGAGGTGGCTCAGCATCAGGTTCAGCCGGTGGCAGACGCGTTGTTGTGGTGAAAAAAGGTGCCGGAGCTGGTGGTTCAGGTGCAAAAACTGCGGACAACAATTACCAGAATCATCAGGGGCGACAGAAAAATTATGGAAGCGACAGCGGAGAAACATACAATCCTTTTGCTGCTTTCTTTAATAAAAAGTAATCTAAAAAAAGTAACACTATAAAGGGCATCTCTAAGTCTTGGAAATAGCAAGACTTAGAATGCGCGTTTTCAAAGTTGCCTCTAAAAATTGCAATTTTTAGAGGCTCTCTAAAAAACATTAACTTGAGAGGAGAAAAAATGAAAAAGAGTTATGTCGTTTTATGTTCAGCTTTTCTTTTACTCTTATCTGTTTCTGGTTGTTCATGGCAAATTCCAGAAAAGATATCTGTAAAGACTAAGGCTGAATATAATTTTAATTTTGGAACAATTAAAAAAGATTTCAAAGATGTTTTTGATATAGGGTCAATGCTTTCTAATTTGGATGTCAAAAATGCCCGAATTTATGACTATTTTCCAAACAAAAAAAATGAAAAATTGCAGCAGTATTTGATAAAAATTCCTTTGTTTGAAATTCCTGTTGATTTTGGGCAGTATTTTAATGGTTCTGAAATCGCAAATCAGATTGAAGATATGTCTTTTGAGCAGGATGTTACAGTTCCTACCATTTCGATTGAGAAGAAATCGTATTTAAAAGCAGATTTTATCTCAACTGCCATTGCGACAGCTTTGACTTTTGCTGGACAAACAGGAGAAAGCCCTGAATTTGCTTTGGATTTTTCTTTTGTAAATATTACATCTGGAACTCTTACAATTACTTGTCTTGGAATTAGCGATGGTTCTAGTGTAACTATTACAAGCGATTCTAAATCTTTTACAGGATATTTTAAGAATGGTTCGGCAGAAATTAAGCTTTCATCTTTCATATTAAAGAAAAATGATGTGAAATTTAGTTTTACTGGTATGCCAGATCTTCCTTATTACGGAATTTTTTCTGATGATACTGTTGTAAAACAGGCAGAAGGCTTAAATTCTTCAACTCCGATTCCAGCTTCGGTTGATACATCAGTAGATTTATCTTCTGATTCAGCATTTGACTGTTGTGAAGTAGCTTCTGGTTCATTGACAACAAATCTAAAAATTCCTAGCAGTTGGTCTGGAATTTCTATGACTTATGGGCTTACAGTTACAGGAGGTATGAATTTTGTTATTCCTAATTCTTTTGAAAGCGAAAAAACAGTTGATTTGAGTGGTAAAAAAGTTTCGTCTGAAGAGACAACTTTTACTGCTGCAGTTAATTTAGCATTCAATAATGCTGTTTACAAAAGTTCTAGTTTGGAATTTGAAGTTAATAGTAATATCACCAAATTCAAAAAAATCAGCTTGATTTTAGATGATGAGATTACTACATCAGTATCAAAATCAGAAGAAATGTCCGATGCCATGCTGGACACTGTAAAATCTTTAACGATTGAATCAAGTGGATTAAAGGCAACTTACACAAATACTTTCCCAACTGGAAACAACATTACAATTAAAGTAAAGTCTGATTTCTTGGGACTTGATAAGTCTGGAGTTTTGAACTCTGAAACAGAATCTAACAATCTGGATATTTTGACTGACACACTGAAAGTCATAAAATTTTCTAAAAATCCAAGTGCTGATGATGAGTACAATAGTTGGGATTTTGACGTAGATGTTTTCTTCCCGGGAGCAACAACAGAAAAACCTAATAATTTTGAAATTTGCGATGTTGAATCAGGTGCAACTTACAAAGTCGGTATAAAATTAACTCCAGAAATCAATTGGAAAGAAATCGTCATCATTGGTGATAATTTCTCTACAAGTGCAACTACAAGTTTGGGAATTAATTTGGGTTCCATTTTTGATTCTTTCAAAGATTCTTTTGGAGGTGATTTTATCAACAATGTAAGAATTCCATCTCTTCCAATGTACGTTTATTGTAATAAGCCAACTATGTCATCATCAACTTCAGACCCTTTTGCTGATGCCAAATTTAAAACTTCTGTTTCAATTTTTGGTGGCGTTCAGAATGATGATGGTACAATCACAAAGGTAACCGATGCAGATGGGAAGGTTAATGAAGTCTCAATTTTTGATAACGAAGACATTTCATTCCAGAATGTTCCTGAGCTGGAAATTGAAGATAAAGCAGTTATTACGGATATTTCAAAGTGTGACTATAGTGCTTATTCAGAAAAAATTTCCGAAATAACAAAATCTGAAAATTTTTCTGATTCAGAACTTTATTTGGATTATTCTGTCGCTTTCTCAAATTCAGAATCAGGAGATATAAAAATCACACCAGATATGATTGATCCTGCAAGTTCAACTTCAACTGATCTTGGTATTACGGCAATCATCATTTTGCCACTACAATTTACAGTTGCTAATGATGATATTAATTTGGATTTAATGAATCTTGTTGGCCTGTCTTCTGATAGCGATATTCTGGGGCGAAGCAAATCTTCATCTTTGGATTCTATTTCTGAATATATAAGTGCAGTAAAAAGTGCAAGCCTTGATTATGTGATTGATAAATCACTTTTCTATTCTGAACCTGATATTAGTATCAATGTAAAATTTGCCAATACAGATATTGATGAAAATTATGATCTCAAAAATGGTTCAATCACTTTGGACTCTAGTGCTGTAAATCAGATTTTTGAAACGTATCCATTGGTTCCAGAAGTTTATTTAAACATTAAAAAAGATTCTGTATTCTCAGTTTCCCGATATACTGCAATTTCTTTGGGAATATCTTTACAGCTAAAAACAGACGGAACAATTGTTCTATATGATGGAGGGAAAAAGTAATGAAAAAGATATTTGCTTTTTGTTTGACAATTGCATTGTTCGTTTCTTCTTTGTGTGCTGATAATTTCTTTACGACTAGGTTTTTTGACCTTACAGTAGGGGCTGATCTTGGACTTTCAAACAATGTTACTTCAGTAAGTAATCTTTTGGTAAAAGATCTTGTAATAGATTTAGGAAAGATTAGTGAAGAAGTTCCAGAAAATGGAGCCAATCTTGCAGCAAATGTAAATCCTGAAATTCAGTTGAATTTGAATTTGGGGCCTTTTAAATTTGCTCTTCAAACAGGTATTGAAATGCAGGGGCAGTTTACTATTTCCAAAGATTTGTTTGATTTTTTGGGAAAAGGAAATAATGTTGGTGAGGAAATAAAAGTCGGTCTTGATACTGATTTTGACGCCTTCTATTTCATAAACGCTGCACTGGGGGTTAAACTTGCCAGGTTTAAGATTAATTTTGCTCCATCAGTGTTTTTACCTCTTCTTTCAGCAAATGGGCGAGCCGCAACTGCAAGTCTTCTAAATGATGAAGAGGGCAATGTAATTTTGGGAGTTACATCAAATTATGATATTTATGCTCCTTTTGATTTTGAGAACAAAAAAATTATGGGCCTATCTGCTGATGGAATGGGGTTTGACCTTTCTGGTGGAATAGAACTTCCTTTGAACAGAAAATCTACTGTCAAACTTTCTACACGAATTCCTGTTATTCCTGGAAAAATCAATACAAAAACTCTTTTTTCAAGCACAATTTATTATGCAACAAGTTTAGAAACTATTGCTAATTCGGAAAAAAATTCGGAAAATGTTGAAGAATACTCTTTTAAATCAGGTCTTGATGCTGAATTAAAAGTTTCTCGTCCTTTAAAACTTAATGGCTATATTGATTACGCTCTTTTGGGTGGTTTAATAAAGTTTGATGGAGGACTTGGTTTTGGACTTAGACATCCTTATTCTGAAAATGCAAAATTCTATCCTGAATATTACCTGGCTGGGACTTTAAATTTAATTGATTTGTTTAGGCTGGCAATTTCAACAGAATATACAGACCAGGTTTTTATTCATCAGGTAATGCTTGATTTTAATGTTCGCGTCCTTGAATTAAAAACTGGAGTTTCATTGCAATCATCAAGTTTGGAAAAAAGTTTGGCAACAACAGGATTTGGAGCCTTTGTTTATCTAAGTCTCGGATTCTAGTTTAAGGGCATCTCTAAAAATTGCATTTTTTAGAGGCTCCCTTTGAACAATCCAAAAATCTCGTAAAAAAGAAATCTGTTAGTTCGTACTAACGGATTTTTTTTTGCTTTAATTGACCAATTACTAGCCATAATGATAAAATCACCTAGGAGCAAATTACAAATGTTTAAAATCTTAGAGAAGAAGCAGCTTTCGGCTGGTGTATTCTATATGAGAGTCGCAGCACCCGAAATCGCTCGTAACCGCAAGGCCGGACAGTTTGTTATCGTTCAGGTAGACGCTGAGTTCGGTGAAAGAATTCCATTAACAATAGCAGACGGAAATGCAGAAGAAGGATGGATTGCATTGGCTTTCCAGCCTGTTGGTGCGTCTACTTACAAATTATCATTGATGAAAGAAGGTGACAGCCTTCCTGTCGTTTTAGGTCCTTTAGGAAATCCTTCAGATATTGAAAAATATGACCGCCCTGTTTTAATTGTTGGTGGGGGATTTGGTGTAGCTCCTTGTTACCCAATCGTTCAGGCTCATAAAGCAATTGGAAATAAAGTTGTGATGGTTTTGTGTGCCCGCAATAAAGATTTAATTATTTACGAAGATGAAATGAGAGCAATCGCCGACGAAGTTATCATCATGACTGATGATGGTTCTGCCGGTCGTAAGGGTGTTTCTACAGTTCCTGTAAAAGAAATGTGTGAAAGTCAGTGTCCTCCTGCCGAAGTAATCGCAATTGGTCCTCCAATTATGATGAAATTCGTTGCAATGACAACAAAAGAATATGGTATTAAAACAACAGTTTCATTGAATACAATTATGATTGATGGAACTGGAATGTGTGGTGGCTGCCGTGTTTCTGTAGGCGGAAAAACAAAGTTTGTTTGTGTTGATGGTCCAGAATTTGATGCCCACCAGGTTGACTGGGATAATATGATGATGCGTATGAAGTCATTTAAAGCTCGTGAACAGGCTGATGACCATAAGTGTCGTATGATGGCACAGGCAGATGCCTTGGCAAAGTAGGAGCAAAAAATGGCAATCGATGTAGAAGAACAATATAATAAGATTCAAGATTTAATCAAAACTAACGGAAAACTTACCCCAAAAGACCGCAACGCTATTCCTCAGATGGAAATGCCTACCCGCGATCCAAATACCCGCAAACGCGAAATGAAAGAAGTTGCCCTTGGTTATTCAGAAAAACAGGCAATTGTGGAAGCTAACCGCTGTTTGCAGTGTGCAAAACCTTTCTGTATGGATGGTTGCCCTGTAAATATCAACATTCCTGGCTTTATCAAAGAAATTGCTAATGGCGAATTTAAAAAAGCTGTTGATATTATCAAAGAAACCAGCCTTTTGCCTGCAATTTGTGGACGTGTTTGTCCTCAGGAAAAACAGTGTCAGGGAAAATGTACGGTTGGGAAAATCTGGAAAAGTGCCGAAAAAGCTGTTTCAATCGGTCGTCTGGAACGTTTTGTTGCAGATTGGGAACGCGAAAATCACAAGGTTTCAACACCAACAATCGCTCCTGCAACTGGAAAAAAAGTTGCAATTATCGGAGCTGGCCCTGCCGGTCTTACAGTTGCTGCAGATTGTGCCAGAGCCGGACACCAGGTTACAATTTTTGAAGCCTTCCACAAAGCCGGTGGCGTAATGATGTACGGAATTCCAGAATTCCGACTTCCAAAAGCAATTGTACAGGACGAAATCAGCAATCTTGAAAAACTTGGCGTTAAATTTGAATTGAACTTCCTTGTAGGGCGAACAAATACCCTGGAACAGATTCTTGCCGAAAAAGGCTTTGATGCTGCATTTGTTGGAACAGGTGCAGGCCTTCCAAAATTCCTGAACATTCCTGGCGAAAATTTAATCGGAGTTTTCTCTGCAAATGAATATTTGACTCGTGCAAATCTGATGAAAGGTTACGATAAAGAACACGCCGCAACTCCAATTTACGAAGCAAAGCACGTGGTTGTTTGTGGTGCCGGTAACGTTGCAATGGATGCTGCCCGCATGGCTTTCCGTCTGGGTGCAGAACAAGTTGATGTTGTTTACCGCCGTACCAGAAACGAAATGCCTGCCCGTCTGGAAGAAATTGCCCACGCTGAAGAAGAAGGCGTAAATTTCCGCTTTCTGGAAAATCCTGTTGAAGTTTTGGGTAATGAAGAAGGCAAGGTTTGCGGAGTTCGCTGTCTTTCTTATGAACTTGGCGAACCTGATGAATCTGGCCGCCGTTCTCCAGTTGCAATTCCTGGTTCTGAACACGACGTTCCTTGTGATGCAATGATTGTTGCTCTGGGAAATGGTTCAAATCCTTTGCTGGTAAAAACAACTCCAGGTTTGAATGCTGATCAGAAAGGTCACATCACTGTTGACGAAAATCAGGCTACTTCTCATGCAAAAGTATGGGCTGGTGGTGATATTGTTTTGGGGGCTGCTACCGTTATTCTTGCTATGGGCGAGGGACGAAAAGCGGCTGCTGCAATTAACGAATATCTGGCAAAATAGAAAAATATGACAAAAAAGAATACAAAATCGTCAAAAAAAAAGAATAATGGAACTCTGTTTACCGCTGCTTGCCTGGTTCTCGGACTTCTTGTAATTTTAATCATTTTCCTTGTAAAAAAAGATCAGATTTTTTCAAATTTGAAAGAGACGGCCTTTTTTGACAGGGTTTTTGGTTCAACTCCGGAAGTAATCGAAAATCATGAAGCAAAAAATCCGAAAGAAAAGGAAACAATTCCATTAAAGGATGATGATATTGTTATTCAAATCCAGCCAGAAACAAAAACTGTGACAGAAAATTCCGAAAATTCTTCTGTCGCAGTTTCTCCAATTGCCGAAGAAAAAGTTCCTTCAAACGAAAATCAAAATTTGGAGGAAAAAACAGAGCCAAAAGTAGAATCAGCGGAAACAAAGGAAAAAACTGAAGTCAAAAAAGATTCTCAAAAAGAGGCAATTCCTGCTGCAACTTCAGAACTCAAACTTTGTTTTGTTTTGATTGATGGTGATGGCTCTGTTGTCCGTAAACTTGTAAAGCGTTCTATCGCAAAAAATGATTCCCCTCTTACAAATGCAATCAATCTGCTTTTGCAAGGACCGGACACAACAAAATCTGCTGAAAAAAACTTAATGACGGTAATTCCGCGGGGAACAAAACTTTTGAGTGCAAAAGTTCAAAATGGGGTTGCCTATCTGAATTTTAATGAAGCTTTGGAAATAAACGAGTATGGGGTAGAAGGAAAAATTCACTCACTTGAGCAAATTGTTTTCACTGCCACTGCATTTTCTACGGTAAACAGCGTTCAAATTTTAATTGAAGGTCAACAAAAAGAATATTTGGGAGAGGAAGGCCAGTGGATTGGCTCTCCACTCTCTAAAAACAATTTTTAGCCTGCCATAACCGAGGGGGCTTCAGCCCCTGGGGCAAGTCTGGCATTGTAATTCAATCCTTAGTTCGAATAAGACTTTAAGATTTTGTCGTAATATGATCGTTTTGTCAGGTATGTTGCTTTTAGTGCGGCAAAAGACAAATAATCATAATTATTCTGGGAATTCAGGGTCAAATATTTGATTCCGTAGTAAAGTTTTTGTGCAGACGGCAAATATTGTTCCGAATAAATTCTCATATTTCCTTTATCAAAAATCACATCGCTTTTTTCCAGGCTGATAAAATAGCCGTCCTTGCTCTGCAGCAGGCTGCGTAAAATAGCATATTCGTTGTAATATTCTGGGGCTGCGGAAGTCGGATAGGAAAGCATAGTGATGATGGCGTCATCATTTTGAACCCACATATTTTCCATTTTCTGTTCCCAGGAATCGTCCAGTTTGATTGTTTGATTTTCGATAACCCCGGTCACACTTTTATTCTTTTTTTGCCTGGTAGAATTTGTTTTTACTTTTCCAACGTCCGGCATTTTTACATAGCGGTCAAAGGTTGTATCTTCGGCAGTAGAAATTTTTCCAAGTTCAACACATTCAAAAAGAGCCTTGCCCTTGTTATCTTCAATCTTCTTTATATTAAAAAAAGGAATCATAACATCGTAAACAATTTTGACAGAGCCGCCAAATTGCGGGTAGTCGGCAGAAGTTTTCAGACCATTTTCCTGCAGACTTACCCGATTTTTATAGCCTTCGGTTTTGGGATGAAGAGGGCCCAGTACAATTCTTCTGGAAGAAAATTCGTAGAGCAAATCGTGCATATAGTTCACAATATCAACATCTTCGCTGCTGTTATAATCCGCGATGATTACATTTTCGCCAGTCATTTCAAAACTGTCTTTTGTCGAGTCAATTGTAAAAAGGAGAGCAACTGTTTTTTCCGGTGCAGATGAATTCTGTGGTGCGTAATATCGCATCTGGTAGGTGAAATCATCATAACACAAAAGCCCGATATAACTTTCGCGGTCGAAAGAATTATCCTTGTAGTAAACAAATTCGCCAGGCTTATCCTGGATAAAAGAATTAAAGCCGGGCAGGGCAAAAATTGCGACAGTAAAATTGATAAATAAAATTGATAAAAAAGTTTTTTTCATAAAAATCCTTGTTTTTTGAAATTAGTCAGAAACGTCATTCTGGGGTCACACAGAAATCTCAACTTCCACTTTATTCCGGGCTTGCCCCGGAGACTTAGGTTCATCGTCAAAAAAAATGCAGATTAGCCCATTTTTAGAGCCAATCTGCAATGTTTTTTTCAGAAAATTTTTTATGCGTTCAATTTGTCCAGTTCTGCTTTCACAAAATCTGCAACTTTTTTAGCAGCTTCTGTGGCAGGAACCAATTCTGCATTTTCCGCATTACGAATCTTTACTTCAACATTTGGAAGGTTTTTATCGCCGACAACAATTCTTACCGGGAAGCCAATCAACTCAGAATCGGCAAATTTAACACCAGGGCGTTCATTTCTGTCATCAAGGAAAACTTCTACGCCTGCATTTGTCAGTTCTTCGTAAAGTTTATCTGCAACTTCCTGCATTTGTCCCTTGTACTGAATTGGTACAATAGAAACCTGGTAAGGAGCAACTGTCATTGGCCAGATAATTCCTTTATCATCATAATTTGCTTCTACAATTGAAGCTAAAGTTCTGTCAACGCCAATTCCGTAACATCCCATAAGAGGAGTAACAGGTTTGCCGCTAACATCCAGATAGGTTACGTTCATAGACTTAGTATATTTTGTACCCAACTTGAAAATATGGCCCAGTTCGTTACCTTTTTTCATGTAGAAAGATCCGCCGCAGTCAGGACATTTGTCGCCTTCTTTGCAGGTGCGGACATCTGCAGTCATAAAAGGAGTAAAATCGCGACCAGGTTCCAGATGTTTGATATGAAAGCCTTCTTTTCCAGAACCACCAATACAATCGTGCATATCAATTGTAGAATTATCAGCCAAAACAGGGATTTTAAGCCCGATCGGCCCAACAAATCCGTGTGGAGCACCTGAATATTTCAAAACATCTTCATCACTGGCAAGTTCTGCTCCGCTGGCTTTAAGAACGGCAGCGAGTTTTGTTTCATTTACTTCCAAATCACCACGAATTACAACGCAGAAGAAAGTTTCCGGAATATAAGTTACACCACCTTCTGTAACCGTTTTTGCGTTTTTGTATTCTTCAGTTTTAGATAAATCAATACCGCAGTTGTAAACCTTGTAAATGAGAGCCTTGAGAAAGGTCCTTGATTTAGCGTTAAAGAATTTTTCCATATCTTCAATACTGAAAACATTTGGAGTTGCAACCATTTCCACTGGCAGGTCAGTTTTTTTCTGAGGATTTCCTTCATTATCAAGAGGGATTTCAGTCTGGCAACTTGCCTTTTCCACATTTGCAGCGTAAGAACAGTTTGGACAGAGGAGGAGAGTATCATCACCAACAGGACTTTCAACCATAAATTCTTCTGAACCAGAACCACCCATAGACCCGGTGTCTGCTTTTACAGAAATAGTTTTGAGCCCCATTCGTTTGAAAATACGGCGGTAAGCGGCTGCAACATTATCATAAGAAGCGTCCAAATCAGCCTGGTCTTTATCAAAAGAATATGCGTCCATCATGATAAATTCACGACCACGCATAACCCCATAACGAGGACGGATTTCGTCGCGGTATTTTGTATTAATCTGGTACAGAGTAAAAGGCAATTGCTTGTAAGACGAAAGCCCTTCGCGAATAATTGCAGTAAAAGCTTCTTCGGCAGTTGGCGAAACAACCATATCCTGGCCCTGACGGTTCTGGGCAGTCAGCATTTCGCCAGCCATCTTATCCCAACGCCCAGATTCCTTCCACAAATCACCGGGCTGAATTACTGTAGGTTTTATTTCCAGAAGACCCGCTTTATCGAGTTCTTCGCGGATAATTTTTTGCACTTTCATTAAAGAACGGTAGCCAAGCGGCATATAAGCATAAAGACCGTTTCCAAGTTTACGAATCATGCCAGACCGCATCATAAGCTGGTGGCTGGCAATTACTGCGTCGTTAGGAGCGTCACGCAGTGTCCAAATTATAGATTTACTAGCTTTCATAGGAAAATATTTTAATGAAAAGTAGAGGCTTCTTCAATTAGGATAATTTTGGTGGGTAATTTTAGGAGGGGGAAGTCTCCCCCTCGCTCCAAAGCGTCGGCCGCTCCGCGTCCGCCACTTTTCCGCTACCCCTTCTAACGGGGGTTGCACCCCCGTAACGCCCCTGCCAAAAATCGATAAACCTAAAACATCGACCCGCAAAGCCAGTTTAATTAATCTTCCACTTGTTATTATCTTTGTAGAATCTTTTAGCGTTGACTTCCAGCAGACGGCCGTCATCACCGAGCATTTTTATCATGGACGTAAGAGGATTAACCTCCGTAATTTTAAAATCCGTACCATCATAAAAAATCCTGATTCCTTCATTCGGAAGATTTCGGCGGGCTTCGTTGTACCAGTCATATTCATAGGCAAGACAGCAGAGCAGACGACCACATTGTCCCGAAATCTTTGTAGAATTCAGCGAAAGACTCTGATCTTTTGCCATTTTTATTGAAACTGGGCGGAGTTTATCGGTTACACCATGACAACAGAAAGGCCTTCCACAAACGCCAAGCCCTCCCGTAATTCTAGATTCATCGCGAACCCCAATCTGGCGGAGTTCAATCCTCATCTTAAAAACAGAAACAAGGTCTTTTACCAGGTCTCTAAAATCTACACGATTATCAGAACTAAAAAAGAACAGGGCCTTTTGATCTTCAAAAAGGAAGTGGGTTTCAACAAGTTTCATATCCAGCTTGTGGGCAGCAACTTTTTCTTTAAAAATCGGGAAAGCTTCTTTTTCTTTTGCTATCAGTTCTTCTCGTTTTTTCAAATCGGCTTCGGTGGCTTTCCGGTCAAAAGTCACGATATCAGACTGTTTAATCCCGATAGGTTTTTTTGCCAGCCCCAAAACTTTTACCAGGTCTTTTCCATAGCGGGTTGGGGCAATAACGTAATCCCCGGCTTTTAATTCAATCTTGCTATCCGGAGATTTTGCATACACCGTCTCACAGGAATATTCCAGCTTCAGGTGATAAAGTGGACTGTCAAAAACCAAATCCTCGTCTTCATCAACATTTATATCTTTATCTTCAAGTGAGGATAAATTTTCAGTTTCCTCGTCTATATCAGATTCAAAAATATCACTCATAATTTAAAATTATACTCCACGATTTAAGGACTCATCAAGTCTACAATCAAACCTTTAATTTCGTCCACCTGAGCCAAAATTTTCAGATTATTCATATTGCCTTCAAGGGTTGCCCTGGTTAATTCATCAAGTTTTTCATTGATGATATTAATCTGATATTTAGGATCAACTCGGTGAGGGGGCAGAGAATAATTTGAAAAAAAATTCGTTCTGGAAGGAACCATCAAATCTTTGCCAGTATAACGGTTTTTTTTGCGACGCGACAAAACCTCAAAATTGTTATTCACCACAAAAGTAATGAATTGACTGACTGCACTTTTGAACTTCTGGATATTTTCCGTCGTAACATTGTCAGACAGATCATTTCCAGCGTTGTCTACAGCATCTTTTAAGTAAATGGCTGCCTCATCAATTGTCATTTCAGCAATTTCTGGAGGTAAGCCAATTACAGAAAATTGCGGTTCAGTCTCTTCTTTAGTTTTTAATAAATCAGAGAATTTTGATTTCCTGGTTTTGGAAATTTCTTCTTTTTTTTGATTTCGTTTTACAGCTTCATTTGTGGCATTTTGCAGGCCAGAGAAATAGAAATTTGAACCTAAAGAGTCAATTTCTGCCATTAAAAAGAAACCTTTGCTTTTATAGCCTGTGATTGCAGGTATTTTTCAGCCGTTTTTTGATAAGATTCATCATCTTTTATAGAAATGCAGTGACCATGAAAAAGAGCCAAATCATCAATTTGAACCTTGTGAGAAATTATGTCACCAATCACCATAGCATCAGAAAGAATTTTTGCACTTTCCACCGCCTGAACATTTCCCAGAATAATTCCACCAATAATGATAGATTTGGCCTTTACATCTCCACGAATTCTGGCATTTTCACCGATAATCACATTTCCATCAGTTTCAAGATTTCCATCAATATCACCATCAACGCGAACAAAACCGTTTACTTTTATATCACCAGATATTGCGGAACCATTTCCGATAAGTGTATTAATGGAGATGTCATCAATGCGTAAAGCCATAAAAACCTATTTTGATAAATTGATATTGATATATTTGGCAGGATCAACTACATCAGAACCGATATGAACTTCATAATGAAGATGAGGACCTGTCGAAATACCAGTGTTACCGATAGTTCCGATTATATCCCCTTGATCTACCTGCTGACCTTTTTTTACCCTAAAAGAATTAAGGTGTGCATAACGAGTGTACATACCGTGATTATGTTTGATGATAATGTAGTTACCAAAACTGTTATCAAAAGCAACCGTTACAACCTGACCAGAAGCTGTTGCCAAAACTGCATCCCCAGAACGCCAGGTAGAAAAGTCCAAACCTTTGTGAATGTACCAGTTACCCTGCAGAGGGTGGAGGTTAGGTCCAAAAGCCATAGAAATATGGTAATTGGGATTTTTAACCGGACAAATACTTGGGATTTCTGTAAAAAGATTTTGCTGGGTTTTGAGCATTTTACCAATCTGTTCGATTGGCTGAACGGCATCTTCAAGATAAGTTGTAAGTTCTTTTATATCGGCAACTTCCCGCGAAGTTCCCTGAGCCATTTCTGTAGTTGTAAACAGTGATGAAAGGTCGCTGTTCGAAGCAACTCCTTCAGAATTAGATTTTACCTGGTCAATTCCAAGCAAAGAAAGGCTCTGTGAAAGTGAAGTCTGAAAACGTTTAGCAGCCTGGAAAAGGTTTGCATTTTCATCACGAAGTTCGTCAAGACTTGCGAGAGTAGACCTATTCTGATCCATCAGAGAAGAAATCTCTATATTTGCAGAAGCAGACCGACGGTTGTAGTAGAAAAACGATGCAAGAATTCCAATGAAAATTAAAAGCCCCAGAACCAGGGCAAAAACATTTGTCTGAAAGTTTATAACCTTACTCTGCGAGTGAGGCACAACCATGATTGTAAGTTTACTGTCAAAAAGTTTAAATGCACGAACAAAAAAGTTCCCCACCGATTTTAAAACGGCACCAAAACCTTTCGTAACATTTGAAGCGACTCTTTTTTCAATTTTTTTAATTGCTTTCTGAGTTTTTGACATATCATATAATTATACTACAGGGATTTATTTTGTGTCAAACTGTGCAAGATTATTTGGGAGTATCTCTAAAAAATTGCAATTTTTAGATTCTCCTAATGATTAATTATTTGACGTTCACCTTTTCCTATGGTATCTTTAACCCTAGAATTGTTTCCAAAAAGGAACAATCCATCACATCTTTAGGAAGAAATAGCCATGAAATTTTTTGATACTCATGCTCACATCGGGCTTATATACGATGACCCTATTGAACAATTACGCGTAATTCAACAAGCAAAGCAGGCTGGTGTAGCTCGCATTGTAAGCATTAATAACAGTCTTTTTGATTTTAAAAAGAATTATTCTCATTTGAAGGCTGTGTCTGGAATTTACCACGCAGTTGGAGTTGCTCCGTCTGAAGTTACAAATCCAGGCCCAGATTGGATTAAGACAATCGAGGAATCTCTTTCTCTGCCAAACGTAGTGGCAGTTGGTGAAACCGGACTTGATTATTACAAACAATTTGGAGATAAACGTTCTCAGATTGAATTATTCATCACTCAGCTGGAAATTGCCCAGAAACATAATTTGCCGGTCGTAATTCATAATCGTGAAGCTGGCAAAGATGTTTATGATGTTTTGACAGAACGTATGCCGGATGCAGGTGCAATTTTGCATTGTTATTCTGAGGATGCTGCTTACGCAAAAAAATGTCTGGATAAAAATATCTGGTTCAGTTTTGCCGGGAATTTAACTTATCGTAATGCCCGAAATCTTCATGAAACAGTTTTGAATATTCCTGTAGATCGAATTTTGATTGAAACAGAAAGTCCTTTTATGATTCCGGCTGAATTTCGCGAAAAAAAGAGGACTATGCCTAAATATTTGCCTTCTACTGCTAAATTCCTTGCCGAAATGCTGGATATGGATTTGGAAGAACTTAGCGTTCAGCTTTGGAAAAATTCTTGCAAGGCTTTCCATCTGCCAGAAGATTGATGATTGCAAACTGACTTGCGATAATCTGAATGTCTGGCTTTTTGAATACCAATGAGCAATTTATTTCATCCTGTAAAAATTGGGAATCTTGAATTATCTGGAAATCTCTTTTTGGCTCCCGTCGCTGGTTACAGTGACGCGGCTTTTCGTTCTGTCTGCATAGAAAACGGAGCCGCTTTTACCTACACCGAAATGGTGAGTGCCGAAGCTTTGATTCGCAAAAATCTGAAAACCGAAATTTTGATGCAGCGGGCTTATAATGAAAAAGCCTACGCCGTCCAGATTTTTGGTGGCGAAGCCGAGATAATGGCTGAGGCTACAAAAATTGTTTTGGAAAAAACTCATTGCGAAGTTATTGATATAAATTGCGGGTGTCCTGTTCCCAAAATCGTAAAAACCGGGGCTGGTTCTGCTTTGACCCGCGATCCTGACCGTTTGTACCAGGTGGCTAGTGCTGTGGTTCAGGCGGCAGGTGGAATTCCTGTCACTGTAAAAATTCGCTCGGGCTGGGAGCAAAAACTGATGACCTGGCAGGCGGCCGCCCAGGCTGCACTTGCTGCCGGAGTTAGTGCAATCACCATTCACCCTAGAACCAGGGCGCAAGGCTACGAAGGTTTTTCTGACTGGAATATTATGCGGCAGCTGGTGGAAATGGCAGGCGGAAAAGTGCCGGTTTTTGGGTCTGGTGATTTGTTTAAGCCCGAAGATGCCAAACGTATGCTGGAAGAAATTGGCGTTGACGCTGTTATGTTTGCTCGTGGAGCTATGGGAAATCCTTTTATCTTTAAAGATGCTATTTCTTTGCTGACTACTGGGGCTTATGAGCCAGTTCCGGCGAAAATCCGCATAAAAACTGGTTTTTCTGAATTAGAAAGGCTTGTAAATGAAACTTCTGAGCAGCACGCTTGTTTAGAAATGAGGAAACGTTTTGCAGCGTATTCAAAGGGAATACAAAACGGGGCGGCTTTGCGGGCTCAAATAGTCCATGCGGCTACTGTGCAGGATTATCATAATATTTTTGATCCTGTTTTAGAGCTCCCTTTACGGGAAAATTGATAAAAATTACATTTATATGGTAAAATGGGAGGATAAAAAATGGGTTTAATTCAATCAATTTCTCAGATTTTCGAATTAATATTTAAACGATCCTCTCCCGAAGTTCAAAAAAAGCAGCTTTTAAAGAAGATGGATGCAACAATCCGCGAATATAATCCTTTGATTTGTAAAAATGGAATGTTGCAGCCAAATTTTGGTGAAGCTATTTTCGGTTTGTATAAAAATTGCCGGCCTTTGGATAATCTTTTTTCGGTTACAATCAGCCCAAATGATATTCCTCGCCAAAAGCGTTTTGAAGCCCAATTGATTGTTACTGCCTATTCGTCTTCAGATCAGCTTGCTCTGGAAGAGCTTTCTTTTGAACGGAGAAAAGCGGCTGTTCTAGAAGCATCAAAAAATCAGGACAGGGTTTATATCCATCAAAAACAACAACTGGATAAATTGCTAAAAGAACTTAATTCTGAAAGTTTTAAGAAGATGGATGAAGATATTTTAAATCTCCGTCAACTTGCAGAATTGTGTCACTACAGTTTTATTCCTTTTTTGCAGATTTTTGACCCGAATTTTATCCCTGCGGATTTTTCTTACAAACCATCATACGTCGAAGTTCAGGCTTCAAAAGCCATGAACCTGCTGGAAGATTTGTACTATCAGACAACTGGACTTAAACTTACGACAACGACAGGCGAGGCTGTGCTTGCCCTGGCTCAGCTACGAAAAGGTTCTGAATTAAGTCCTCAGGAAAGTAACGGATATTTAAGTAACCTCAAAAAAATTAATTATATTTTGCAGAAAGTTTTACAACCCGAAAAACTAAAAACTTTAATCCGCTATTGTAAGGAAGATTTTTCGTATGAGCCGAAAATTGTTTCGTATTCAGGTTCTCCACGCCAGGAATTTGCGAATATTCTCCAGTCGCGATTTGAGGCAGAAGAACAGCGAATAAAGACAGAAATTCAGGATGAAACAATATCAGAGGAAGTTTCGGAACTTTTTCCAAATATTCCGCTGGAAGAGGTGGGGGAGTACAATGCAACTTACAATGCACTTTTGCAGAATGAAGTTTCCATGTCGTTTAAGTGGATTTTGCCGTTAAAATTGCTGAAAACTTTCCTGAAAGTTTATTTGCCTTCATCTTCAAAAGCTTTGCTGAATGATATTGTAATTGAAGGATTTTTCAATAATCCGACATACAAAACAAATTTTTCTTCAATTGTTTACGCTGCAATTAATGCGGAGTCTGAAATTGCAAATTTTGAAGAATCTTTTGGAACTGGCAAAAAAAATAGTATTGCCGTTTTGGAAAGTTATATAAAAGACAGTAAAAAAGACAAAGATTTCTTTAAAAAACTTGAAAAAATGGTTCAAGAAATTAATAATCAAGCCCATGATTTTTTGCAGGAAGAGGTTTCAAATCTGGCCAACCTTTACAGACAGTTGGGAGAATTGCTTGCGGACGCCAAAAAGCCTTCAAGCGAGATTATTTCCAATTTAAAGGTTTTGATGATGTCGTCCCGAAATCGCGACAGCACAAACTTCCTTGAAGCAAATTACAATAATTGGGGTTTATTTTTTGAAATTATGAAAAAC